>JAYVID010000024.1:0-2002 GCA_043770525.1 Ferruginibacter sp. | reverse complement strand
TGCCGTTAAAAACAATTGTTTTGCTAATTTAAATTGGAAAACATCTACAGAAATTAATTCTGAGAAATTTGAAATTGAAGTAAGCTCTGATGCGAATGCTACTTTCACTTCTACAGGTACTGTAGCAGCTAGTACTAACAGCACAACTATCAAAAACTATCAGTTTGGTTACGCTATGGAAACAGGCGTTCAATACTATTTCAGACTTAAAATGTTTAACAGAGATGGCTCTTATACATATAGCGAAATACGTAAATTAAGCTGTACTGACGCTAAAACACTTATAGCTATCGCACCTAACCCTACAGTAGATATATTTAAAATATCTGGTATGGAAAAAGGAAGAAATACTATCTTAATTTTCAGCAACGACGGAAAATTAATTAGTACTCAAGTAGTAAGAAACACTGTACATAGTGTTGATATGAGTAATTATGCTGCTGGTTTATACATGGTTAGAATCGTAAATGAAAATGGTTCAACTAACGTAAATAAAGTAGTGAAAAAATAATATAGAAATAATGAAGATTTGTATAGAATGCCTCCCATTTGGGGGGCATTTTATTTTATTGTATCTGAAGCCTTATAATAGCAACATTATAATATCTAACTGTTTAAGATGCAATTTTTTTTAAGACTTCGCATAATAACCATCACCATTCCATAAGTTGATTGTGATGAAATACAAATTCAGGAGTAATAATAATATTTTCCTTTACAACTCTATACCATGGTGATAATTTTTCAATTGTAGGATTCAGCAAAACATGAACATCCTGAGCAGGCATATAGCTTTGTGCTAATAAGAATATTTTTTTACCCATATCATTAATTGCCACACCCATTACAATAACTGCATGACCAGGAAATCCTCCCTTTATAATAACATCTCCAGCCTTAATTTTAGAGAATTCATTTACTGCCTTCAGTTGTTTTGCCAATGATGCAGAACCGCACATACCAAATACTTTTTCTAAATAAACAGAAAAGTTTTGTTGGGTGAATGGTGAGGTAAAACGATATTCTTTTCCTGCATTATCTATAAAAACAATTTCCTTAAATTTCTGCTGAGAAAATAAATATTCTGATCGCAGCCTCATCACAGCATCTGCACATTGTTGTACATTTTTTTCGCCTACACTAATATCCACCACTGCAAATTGAGCAGACTGGTTTTTCTTTTGGGAACCATCAAAAAGAAAAACAGTTTTATCTCTTTTAAGCGGTACATTTTCAAGCCATGCGGCAAAAGAGTTTTTTTCATTTTTTATGAAAGAAAACCCTTCCGGCAAAGGAATATAATTTATTTGATGATAATAATTTGAATCTGATTTATGATTAATAATGGAAGAAATCTTTACAATATTTTTGGAAGATATTGATATCTGATTTTCATTACATGCTAAAGAAAAGATTAGTAAGAAAATAAGTATAGAATATTTCATGGCAAAATTTTCTATCTGATGAAAATATGCCTTCAGTCCATAAAACTATTTGTTAAAGATTATTCTTCTATATCTTCTAATGCAGCTTGCAATTCGCTGTAACTATGATTATCTTTTGCAGCCTTTGCCTGAAACATTCCATTTTTATATACAGTTATAGCTGCGCTTATTTGATTAGTTCTTTCATATAGTTTACCTAAGTGATAGTAAGAACCTACATAACCAGGTTCTCTTTCTAAAATAAGTTGAAAAAACTTTTCTGCAATTTTATCCTCTCCTACTTTAATATATTCCAATGCCAAAGCATGCTGTAAAAAACTGTCGTTTGGCGATGAAATAAGTAAGTTATTTAGCTGATCTATTTTACTCATTAATATTTTTTAAAAGCATTTATTTGAATTGTTTCTTATCTTATATTTGCATTTTAGTTGCATAAACAACTTATTTTAAATCAAGCATATGAAAATACTTGTTTGCATAAGCAAAACGCCGGATACTACGGCAAAAATAGCCTTCAGCGATAACAATACGAAATTTGAAACTGCCGGTGTGCAGTT
>JAYVID010000023.1:0-7272 GCA_043770525.1 Ferruginibacter sp. | reverse complement strand
ACTTCATTTTCGCCTAATATCCCTATATCTGCTACGCCTTGCTCTACGTATTGTGGAATGTCATCGTCTCTTAAAAACAATACGTCTATCGGAAAGTTTGCGGCGGCCGTTATTAACTTTCTATCGCCATTTGGCAATTTTATACCACATTCTATTAAAAGTTCTAAAGATTTTTCAGATAGCCTTCCACTTTTTTGAATCGCAATTTTAAGTTTACTCATATTATTTTTATTTGCTGAGTAAAAGAGTAGGATAATAGTTTGTACAAACAAAAACCCCGTCTGTTACTCAGACGGGGTTTTGAAATATTTTGTAGTTTACATATATCATTAACACCTAGCCTGAGGGCAAGTATGGCAATGATGATGATGTAAAGTTATTGTGTACATGTTGTTATTTATACTGCAAAAGTATAAGTAGAAATTTATCGAGCCAAATTTATTTTATTAATTATGTGTACTCTTATTTTTAAAAAAGGCTTTTCTATAAAATTATATATTAAAAAAGCTACAAAAACTGAACAAAAAAATGATGCCAACAAAACCCAAGTGCTATCTGTTTTTATATGATAATTTGCAAAATAGCGTTGTACTAAATGAATAATTATTTTGTGAGAGAGGTAAATTGAATAAGAATAAGTAGCAATTTTTGATGTAATAAAATAATTTGATTTATGTAAAAATGTTTGCACACTTAAAGCACTTAATACAATAAAACCATAACCAATACTCACAAGTGGGAATCCAAATACAGATGCATTGTAACTTGTTTCATCAATACAAAGTATATACGCCGCAAATAAAACAAGTAGACCCAGCCCTAAAAAAAAGTACCCATTTTTATTTAAAAATAATCTAAAATTTGGTTTGTAGTTTATTAATGCTGCAATGCTAATTCCTGCTAATAATCCATCTAATCTGCAATAGGTTGGAAAGTACAAACGCATAATCCAATATAATTTAAAACTACCACTACCTCCAAACAATTCATTGATACGTACCCACCAAAAATGACGAATTAAAAACCCAGCAATAAAAAGAAAGCATATTAGTAACCAACTTTTATTGAAAAGATTTAATTTAAATATAAGATAAAGTATTAGTGGGAATATTAAATAAAATTGTTCTTCAACACATAAAGACCAAGCATGTGAAAACGTACCGTTTAAGGATGAGTTTAAATTTAAGTTTAATGTAAATGTGAGGTATTTCCAAAGTGGTGCTAAGCTTTCTTTTTCTCTTACAAAAGGAAATAAAAAATATATTGTCAGTATAAAAAAATAAGCAGGAAAAATTCTAAAAATTCTTTTTATGAAAAAAACACGAAGGTTGATTTTATTTGAATTTCTAATATTGTCAAATAATTGTGAAGCTATTAAATAACCACTCAACACGAAAAATAAATCTACACCTGTCCAGCCAAATTTCCCAATATTTTCAAGCCATAGTGGATGTTCAAAAAATACGATGTAGTGATAAATAAAAACAAATAAAATGGCAAAAGCACGCAATACATCGAGTCCACCAATTTTATTATGCTGCGCTGTCATTATTGTAATTTTTAAGTGTTTTTATTACACTTTGTAGTTTATAAAAATTTAATCATAACAGCTTTAAAGGTCAAATTAAACTTTAAAAATAAACTAAAGTAAGAGTTTATACTAGTGTTTCCACAAATAACAAAATACTTAGTTAATTCTTGATACTATTTTATAAAAGCGCAGTAAGTAATTTTTCACATACGGTTTTGCTTAATGTTTCTTTAATTTTTTTACCATACGTTACTACCATGCTACCGTCATAATCTTCTATAGATATAATTTTAACAGTTATTCCTAAATGTAAATGTTTACTGTTTAAAAACTTTAAAAAAGTTTCAGAAGAATTAGTAACTGCTGCCAAAGAAACTTTGTCTCCAGGCTTTAAATCGCTTAATTTTTTATATTCTAACCAATGTATATTTCCATTCTTATCAGGTATAGGCGAGCCATGTGGGTCTACTTTTGGGAACCCCAATAATTCATCCATTTTTTCAAAAAATAATGGGGATTGTAAATGCTCTACTTGTTCTGCAATTTGATGTACTTGTTCCCAACCAAATCCCATTTTTTCTACTAAGTACATTTCTGTAAGTCTATGTTTTCTTATTATCAACCCAGCATCTTTTTTGCCCTTTTCAGTAAGGCGGAGCGGTTTATAACTTTCATAAAAAACCATTTTTTTTTCTGCAAGTTTTTTTATCATGCTATTTACAGAAGGCATTTTTATTTGTAATGCTTTGCTCAATTCTTGTACTGTTACTTCACCTTTTTCATTGCTCAAGTTAAAAAGGGCTTTTAAGTAATTTTCTTCTGCATAAGTATTCATTTTGCTAAGTTAAGCATCGATAATTTAAAATATTCCGCATCCATGAATTTTATTTTCTTTACTTTATATTTTCTATCTTTAATATCGTTTTCTCACATAAATAACAATACATTTGTGCTTTGTAACTAATTCTTTATAGTATGCATTTTTCTTCATTGTTAGATAAGTTTAATGAACCAGAAACATTGAAAATGGCCAAACTTGGTCGTGAATTAAGAGCCAAGGGAATTGATATTACAGACCTTAGTTTAGGTGAACCCGATTTTGATACTCCCATTCATATTAAAGATGCAGCTAAAAAAGCAATTGATGATAATTTTAGTCATTACACCCCTGTAGTTGGTTATTTGGATGTGAGAGAAGCTATTTGTACAAAACTTAAAAGAGATAATAATTTAGATTATAAACCAGAACAAATTATTGTAAGTACGGGTGCAAAACAAAGTATTGCAAATGCTGTATTGGCTATTGTAGACATGGGTGATGAAGTAATTATTCCTACTCCGTATTGGGTAACTTACAGTGAAATTGTGCGTTTGGCAGGTGGAGAAGTGAAATTTGTAAATACGACTTTACAAAACGGATATAAAATTACACCACAAGAATTAAAAGCAGCTATTACAAATAAAACAAAACTTTTTATGTTTTCTTCACCCTGTAACCCTACAGGAGCAGTTTATACAAAAAATGAGTTGGCTGCATTGGCAGAAATTTTTAAAGTGAATCCACAAATTACAATATTGAGCGATGAGATTTATGAGTTTATAAATTACAATCATGTACATGAAAGTATTGGTCAATTCGATTTTTTAAAGGATAGGGTTGTTATTATAAATGGTTTAAGCAAAGGTTATGCAATGACAGGTTGGAGGCTTGGCTATTTGGCAGCAACTACCGAAATAGTAAAAGCATGTGAAAAATTGCAAGGGCAATTTACCAGTGCTACTTGTTCTATCACACAAAGAGCCGCTATTGCTGCACTTACGGGTGATCAATCTCCATCACAAGAAATGGTCTTAAAGTTTAAAGAAAGAAGACAAGTGGTGATGAATCATTTAGCAGAAATAAAAGGTATTGTTTACAACGAACCACCAGGGGCTTTTTATGTATTTCCTAATGTGAGTAAATATTTTGGCAAAAAAACTCCTGCTGGAGAAGCAATAAAAAATGCAGATGATTTATGTATGTATTTTTTAAATACTGCTTATGTATCTGCTGTTACTGGTAGGGCATTTGGTGAGCCATCTTGCATACGTATTAGTTTTGCAACCAATACTGCAAATATTAATAAAGGTTTTGAAAAAATAAAGAAAGCTTTAGCTGCGCTAATATGATTTAACGCCATTATTAATTATGCAATCGCTCAATGTTAGTAATTAACTTTTGATGAATATTTAAAACTTGAGGAATAAGCAATTCCTTTTCATCATTTACAATTATAAAATCGCAGCGGCTCAATTTTTCCACTTCATCCATTTGTTTTTGCATACGTGCCATTACCGCTTCTTCTGTAATGCTGTCTCTAAGCATAACTCTTTGTATGCGTAAGGGTAGAGGAGATTGTACCCCAATTATTAGATCCAAATGTTTTTCTGCTTTGGCTTCAAATATAAGTGCAGCCTCTTTTATAGCATAAACACTTTTTTGCTTTTGCATCCATAACTCTGCATCTGCAATAGTTACAGGGTGTATGATAGAATTTATTAGTTTTGTTTTTTCTGTATCTGAAAAAACTTCTTTTGCTAGAAAACTACGGTTTAGCATTCCATCAATATAACTTTCAGCACCAAAATGTTTAATAATGGTTTCCTTTAGTGAATCGTTTTCATTCATTAATTTCTTGGCAGCATCATCTGCATAATACACTGGTATGCCAAGCACCTCAAATATTTTTGCTACAGTACTTTTACCAGAACCAATACCACCTGTGAGTCCTATTTTTAGCATACTGCAAGTTACGAATTTATAGGTTTAAAGGTAAGAGTTTAGTAGTTGCAAATTGGAGATTTATTGGTTGTAGCCTTTCGTAATTTAGAAAAAATTAAGAGGCTTTAAATTTTGAAACATTTCAAAATTTAAAGCCTCTTATAAAAATATAAATTGCCTATTGCCAATTGCAAACTGACTACTTGCTTTCCAACGTTTTATTTATGTTAGCCGTCCACTCTGGGCTGATGGTGCTTTTTTCTATTTTCAAATAACTACCAGGACTAGTCTCTAGCATCATAGTACCATCATCATTTATTTTATTAATGGTGCCATGTATACCGGCAATGGTTACAACTTTATCGCCTTTTTGCATGGCTTCTACTTTTTTCTTTGCTTCTTTAGCTTTTTGTTGTTGTGGGCGTATCATAAAAAAATACATTACAATAAAAATAGCTCCAAAAAATAATAACATTTCATAACCTCCACCTGGTTTTGCTTGCAAAAAAATACCTAATTCCATTTTATGTTTGTTTTAATTGAAAATAATATTTTATTAATCAGTTCCTTTTTCAGTTTTCTTTGTTACTTCTCCCTTTATAACTAGATCTGGAAAGGCAGGATCGGCATTTGATATAACAGTTACGTTTTTATGCACCATACCTACTTTTCCAGCGCTATTAAATTTTACTTTTATAAAGCCTGTATCACCCGAAGGGATAGGGGCTTCCGGCTTTTCGGGTACTGTACACCCACAGCTAGCATTTGCATTGGTTATTATTAAAGGCTTACTACCCGTATTTCTAAATCTAAAATTGTATTCTACAATTTCTCCATCTGTGATTTTACCAAAGCTAAAACTAGTATCAATAATTTGTACTGTAGTTGGGTCTTTTATTACTTTTTGTTGCTTTAAATCATTGTTGGCTAATGTGGCGTTTTTATCTTTTTTACGCACATCGCAACTTGCTAAAAACAAGAGAGAAACCCCTAAAAGGAATACATTCTTTTTCATAAAATTGTTTAATTTTTACCTTTAAAACTTATTTTATCTAATTTATTTTCAGCTTCTAATTCTTTATTAATACCATCTAGCAAACCATTTACAAATTGTCCACTTTGTGGTGTACTATATGCTTTTGCTAAATCTATATATTCGTTTATGGTAACTTTTGTTGGTATTGTTTCAAAATATAAAAACTCACACACACCCATTTTTAGTAAAATCAAATCTAGTGATGCAATACGATCTGCTTCCCAGTTTTTAAGTTTTGGTTTTATCAATACCAATGTTTGCTCATCTTTTTCCAACACTGCATTCATTAAATCTTTAGCAAAACCTCTCTTTTCTAAACTTAAAAACTCTTGTAAATTTTGCTGTCCAGGTTTATTTAAATATGCCAGTACCAAAGAGTGCATCATTTCAGCATCGTCATCCCAATTTATAAAAATATTTTCTACATGGTTAATAAAATCTTCGTTTGGCAATAATAAATCCGTAAAAATAAATTCCAAAATCTTTCTTTCACTTTTCTTATCTCTAGCTTGTATTTCTATATACTCTTTATAATCTTCTGTTTCTATTAAAGTGCGATAGGTTTTTTTCAACAATTCTTTATCAACTATATGCTCTGCTTTTAGTTCTTTACATGATCCAATAAAACTTAAATCTTCTACTATTTTCCACAAAACTTCATTGCCGGCTATTTTTGTATTGGTTGCAAGGTCTGCGGCTGTGGGTAAATGTTTACTTGCTTTATTATTAGCATCTGTTTCAGCATATCGAGCTGTTTCTGTAATAAAATAAATAAGGTATGTAAATAAGTGTTTGCTTTGTTCAATTTTTTTTGCCAAAATTGCATTTGGTTCACCAGGTTTTTCGCCACCTGCCATACTTTCTATAGCATATAAAGTTTGCATTACTTTTATTCTTATGTTTCTTCTGCTTAGCATCGTCTCTAAAACCTTTATTTGAGCAGCAAAATTAGGGAAATAGAATTAGAAGAAGGTTGAAGTTTGTTGAATATTGTTTGAAGGGTTGAAAGTTGAAGGTAGTTGGGTTCGGACTTTAATTATAAATACGAAGTGCATATTTTAGTTTACCAACCCCGAAGGGGTTTACTTTTAGTAGCCATGGGTGCAACCCATGGCTACTAAAAGTAAATCTACTCCATCAATCTACCCTATCAATCTAATGCATAATAAAAGATGCCAAAAGAAATACTGTTGAACGGAGCGTCGCCACCGAAGTTCCATCAGGGCTTTTTGCCCGTAACCAAGGCATTTTTACATTTATGTAAAAATAGCTTGCTATTTTGTGCCTTTTTGACAAGCAAAAATGACAACAATTCTTTTATACTGCTTTGGTACAATATTAGCTTAGTTTTGCACACCCAATTACGGGTAAACTATTTCAAAAAATAAAAACAACAATTATGGCTACTAGTAAGAAGCTTAGCATTACACCGCTTCACGATAGGGTTATCGTAAAACCTGCTGCCGCAGAAGAAAAAACGGCGGGTGGAATTTATATTCCAGATACTGCAAAAGAAAAACCATCTAAAGGTACTGTAGTGGCGGCAGGCCCCGGTAAAGTAGATGAACCAATGACTGTAAAAACGGGCGATACCGTTTTGTATGGCAAATATGCAGGTACTGAAATTACTATTGAAGGTGCAGATTTGTTGATAATGCGGGAGAGTGATATACTGGCAATAGTGTAGCCCCCCTGCCCCCTAAATCCCCCGAAGGGGGACTTTGGACTCTAATAATTTGAACATCTATTAATTAATTTGGATAATTGGGTTTTTAGTTTTGTAATATGCTATGTGCTAAAATAAATCAGAAATCAAATAAATCAGAAATCAAAAATAAACATTATGTCTAAAATAATTTTCTTCGATATAGAAGCAAGAAACAGAATGAAAAAGGGTGTAGATACCCTTGCAAATGCAGTAAAAGTAACCCTTGGGCCAAAAGG
>JAYVID010000022.1:0-12531 GCA_043770525.1 Ferruginibacter sp. | reverse complement strand
GCTAAAGGTTTTAATGAGTTTAAGAGCAGGTGGGGCAGTAAAAGAGTGAATATGGATAATTGGAGAAGAAAAAGTAGTTTGCCAACCATAACAAAAGCATCTGCAAAAACAAACAATACTGACCCAGATGCACCTGCAGATCCTAATGCTAAAGAAGAAGAAATTGTAAAAGAACAAGACCTCTCTTTTGATGGTTTAATGGGAGGTTTGCCACTTACAAAAGAATTACTTGATTCCAGTAATAAAATTATTGGAAAAAATTTGTACGATGCAGCGCAAATTTTTCAAAATGAATTACAAGATTATAATGAAGCTATCCGTTTATATGAAGATTTTTTAAACCGCTTTACCGATAATGAAAGATTGCCAGATGTATATTTAGGATTATCATTTTGCTATGGTAAAATTGGGAACACTTATAAAGCTTCACTTTATAAAAACTTAGTAACTAGCAAATTTTCAAATAGTAATGCGGCTAAAATTATTTCAAACCCTGTAAGTGCTGATGCAGTAAATGGAAAAAACCCTCAGGTAGCTGCAAGGTATGAATCTATTTACAATATGTTTATTGAAGGTAAGTTTGCCCAAGCTATTGAAGCTAAAAAGAAATCTGATAGCACTTATAAAGATGCCTATTGGAACCCACAATTATTGTACATAGAATCTGTTTATTACATAAAAGAAAGACAAGACAGCAATGCTATAGCTACCTTAAAAAATATTGTAAACCTTTACCCAAATGCTCCATTAAAAGAAAAAGCAGCTACACTCATCGATGTATTGGGTAGAAGGGCAGCTATTGAAAAATATTTAACTGAGCTAGAAGTTACCCGTGCTACTGAGGACCAAGTTATATTTTCTGATGATAAGCCAGTAATTAAAGTAGCAGCACCTGTTGTAAAAGTAGCCCCACCTAAAATTATTGTACAACCAATTATTACAAAAAAATTAATAAGCGATACTATAAAAAAACCTGCAATTTATGTAAATAAATCTTTTTCTTTGCAGCCAGATAGACCACATTATGTAGCTATGATTTTAGATAAAGTAGATGTTGTTTATGTAAATGAAACAAAAAATGCTTTCGATAGATTTAACAAAGAAAGTATGACAACATCAAGTGTAGTTATTAAAAAAGATACTATCAGTCAAGAAAAATCTTTGCTTTTATTTTCCACTTTTGAAAATGCAGATATTGCTTTAAAGTATTTTGATAAACTAAAAAAGGCTGCACCATCTGAACTATCTTGGTTACAAGCAACAAAATATTCGTTTATTATTATAAGTGATGAAAATTTGCAGCTGTTAAAAACCAATAAAGATTTAACCTCTTATAAAGATTTATTAATTAAAAACTTTGGAAATAAATTTTAGGCATTCTATTTGCAATCACTCCTAACTTATCAATGTATATTAATTTTTATGAAACGTTCTGTAAAATACCTTTGGCGCTTTTTCTTTCTTTGTTTATTACTTGTATTGGGTATTTTTGCCGCAGCCAACTTTGGCTTGTTTGGTAAAATGCCATCATTAAGAGAGCTTGAGAACCCAGAAGCCGACCTTGCAAGTGAAATTTTTACAGCAGATGGATTATTGATGGGTAAATTTTATTCTGAAAATAGAAGCGAGGTTACTTATAATCAAATTTCTCCCAATGCTATACACGCTTTAATTGCAACCGAAGATGAGCGTTTTGATGAACACTCTGGTATAGATGCAGAAGCATTGGGTAGGGTTGTTACAACATTTGGAAAAAGTGGTGGTAGTACATTATCTCAACAGCTTGCAAAAATGATAATGAAGCAAGGGCGAGGAAGTATGATACAAAGAGGGGTTGATAAATTAAAAGAATGGATTATTTCGGTAAAACTAGAAAGAAATTTTACTAAGGAAGAAATTATTGCATTATACCTAAACAGGGCTGCATGGGGTAATGTATATGGTATTAGAAATGCTAGTAGAACATATTTTCAAAAAGAACCTATTGATTTAAAACTTGAAGAAGCAGCTGTACTTATTGGAATGCTTAAAGGATATGCTTACGAACCAATATACCATAAAGAAGCTTCTATAAAAAGAAGAAATACGGTAATAGGACAAATGGTAGTAGCTAAACAACATTACTTAACTGAGGCTCAAGCGGCCACATATAAGGCTAAACCATTGGTTACAAATTTTAAGCCTATAGATGAAAATATGGGAATAGCACCACATTTTAGACATACATTAAGCGATGTATTGAAAACTTGGTGTAAAGAAAATAAGAACCCCAAAACAGGTGAACCATTTAATTTGTATGCTGATGGCTTAAGGATTTATACAACCATAGATTCTAAAATGCAGACTTATGCAGAGGAGGCTGTAAAAGCGCACATGCCCAATGTACAATCTAAATTAAATTACACTTTAAAATATAGAGGAGATAAATTGTGGAATAAACATGAAGCTACTTTAGAAATAGCCATTAAACAAACAGAAAGGTGGAAAAATATGAAGGCTGATGAAATAGATGAAGCTACCATAAGAAAATCTTTTACCATACCAACAAAAATGAAAGTATTTTCTTGGAAGGGTGGTGATGCACATGAAAAAGATACTACAATGACTCCAATGGATTCTATTAAGTATCACAAAAAAATTATGCAAACTTCTTTTCTTGCTATAGATCCAATAAGTGGGGAAATAAAAGCTTGGGTAGGCAGTGCAGATTATAAGTGGTTTAAATACGATCACGTAACTGCTTCAAGACAAGTAGGTTCTACTTTTAAACCTTTGGTTTATACTTTAGCAGTGCAAGATGCTGGCTATACACCAGAAACATATATACCAGGTGGGCCACTTACATTGAGCGGAAAAACCATAAGCACAGGTGGTGGTACTTGTGCCTATTGTTTGGCACAATCTATAAATGGATGTGCTTGGCATTTAATGGCTGCAGTAGGCGTAAAAAGAACAATTGAATTTGCTCAGCAATGTGGTATTAAAACAAAGCTTCCTCCTTACCCATCTATAGCATTAGGAGCTGCTGAAATACCTATGATTGAAATGATACAAACATATACCATGTTTCCCAATAAAGGGTTTAATACAGCGCCTGTATATGTAACAAGAATTGAAGATAAAAATGGTAACTTGGTACATGAATTTCCAATGGCTCAAAGCAAACAAGTTATAGGAGAAACAGATGCGTATACCATGGTGAAAATGATGCAGGGGGTAATAAAAGAGGGTACTGCAAAAAGATTGAATAGCTACAATATACCTTGCGAAAAAGCAGGTAAAACCGGTACAACTGATAATAATACTGATGGATGGTTTATAGGTTACACCCCTACACTGCTTGCTGCAACTTGGGTAGGTTGCGATGATCCTTTTATACCTATTTATCAAAACAATGCCGGTGGTGCAGAAATGGCTGCTCCTGCTTGGGGTAATTTTATGGCAAAAGTGTATAATGATAAAAAATTTAAACGCTATTCAGATAAAAAAGAATTTACAGTACCAGTAGAACTTAAGAATGATCCTATACTTGCCGATGCTCAGTTTTATGAAACCTTAAAAAGGGGAGACCCTTTAACTGATGATGATGGCAACGAAGTTCGTAGATCTAAAAATACTACCAGTGATG
Organism: Ferruginibacter sp.; assembly: GCA_043770525.1. Classification (GTDB taxonomy): domain Bacteria; phylum Bacteroidota; class Bacteroidia; order Chitinophagales; family Chitinophagaceae; genus Ferruginibacter. Next base: position 8,903 of record JAYVID010000022.1, on the reverse strand, counting down.
GTGGAGATGATTTTTTCTCTACGGAAATGGCTGAAGAAATACCTGCGGAAGGAATAATCGAAGATGTAGATACTAGTACAAAAAGAACTACACCTTCACCAACAAAAGAAGAACCTAAAGAAAAGAAACCTGCTGCTACTGCCATTGTACCAGATGATAAAAACAAACCAAAGCCAAAACCAAAGCCGGTTACAAAACCAAAAGAAACTTCAGATGATGGAGGATTTTAGAGTTGGTTTATAAAAATATATTTTGAATTCCATTTTTAAAAAAACGTTGATTTCACTTACAGTGCTACCCGGTGTGGTAGCATTGGTGTTTGTAATGTTCTTGGGTTTTGGTGATCCTACAAGATTAATAGTAGGCCAAACTGGAGATAAGAAAACAATGGATAATATTCGTAAGGATTTATACCTTGATCAACCAAAATGGAAACAATTTTTTTTATACCTCAATGATGTTTCTCCAATAGCTTATCATGATACTGCTGATATAAAAAAGAAAGGATTGAAAGGGATTTTTCTGGGCGGTGAAAACAAGTTAGCTTTTAAAATTCCATACTTACGAAAAAGCTATCAAACTAAAAAAGATACAACCACTGTTTTAATGGAGGCACTTCCTGCCACTTTAATATTGGCTTTAACAGCAATGTTATTTGCTTGTTTTTTTGGTATTTTATTAGGTGTAATTGCTGCTGTAAAAAAAGACACATGGATAGATACTACCGCCATTGTAGGAAGCATAGCTGGTATATCTGCTCCTTCATTTTTTATAGCCATTATTGTAGCATATCTATTTGGCTTTTTGCTACAGCCATACACAGGCCTGCATATTACAGGCAGCCTGTATGAAATGGATGAAGTAACAGGTGAAAGGTACCTTGCCATAAAAAATTTAATTCTTCCAGCATTTACCTTGGGTATACGACCATTGGCAGTAATAGCACAACTTACCAGAAGCAGCATGCTAGATGTATTGCAGCAAGATTTTGTAAGAACCGCTTATGCAAAAGGATTATCTAAACGGACAGTTATTTTTAAACATGCATTAAGAAATGCCTTAAACCCTGTAGTTACAGCCATTACAGGTTGGTTTGCAGAGTTGCTAGCAGGTGCTTTTTTTGTAGAGTATATTTTTGGTTGGAAAGGGCTTGGAAAAATTACGGTCAATGCTTTGGAGAAATTAGATTATCCAGTAGTGATGGGTTCGGTTTTGTTGAGCGCCATCATTTTTATTTTTATAAATATTTTGGCAGATTTTATTTATGCTATCATTGATCCGAGGATTAGTAAGTAAGTATTTTTAATTAAAATATCAAATATCATTATTTGATATTTTCAACTTGTTAGTTGAAGCCTTTTTCCAAAAAAATACAAAACATTGAGCTTTAAAAAACCTTCATCTTCGAACCTTCAACTATCAACTATTATCTTGTACATTTGCCTCACAAAAAAATAACTTATGCAAGAGGTTTACATATTATCAGCAGTTCGCACTCCACTTGGTAGTTTTGGAGGTTCTTTAAAAGATATGAGTGCAACCCAATTGGGTGCAGTAGCCATAAAAGGTGCTTTAGAGAGAGCTGGTGTAGATGCAGCTTTGGTAAATGATGTATTAATGGGTAGTGTAATACAAGCCAACCTTGGGCAAGCGCCAGCAAGGCAAGCAGCAAAGTTTGCAGGCCTACCAAACGAAGTAAATTGTACTACCATAAATAAAGTATGTGCAAGTGGCATGAAAGCTATATCGCAAGCAGCACAGAGTATTATGCTTGGTGATGCAGATATTGTAATAGCTGGTGGAATGGAGAGTATGAGCAACGTACCTTTTTATACAGAAAATATGCGTTGGGGTAATAAATATGGCAATGTAAGCATGATAGATGGATTAGCTAAAGATGGCCTTACTGATGTCTACGATGGAAATGCAATGGGCAATGCTGCGGAAATGTGTGCAACTGAATGTGGAATTAGTAGAGAGGATCAAGATGCATTTGCTATAGAAAGTTACAAACGTTCGCAAGCTGCTACCAACGAAGGTAAATTTGAAAATGAAATTGTACCCGTTTCTATACCACAAAGAAAAGGGGATCCAATTATTTTTTCAAAAGATGAAGAGCCTTTTAATGTAAAGTTTGATAAAATACCTAGCCTTAATGGGGCATTTGTAAAAGGCGGTACTGTAACTGCTGCAAATGCAAGTACCATGAATGATGGAGCTGCTGCACTTGTTTTAATAAGCAAAGCAAAAATGGAAGCACTGGGTTTGAAACCTATTGGTAAAATTGTGAGCTATGCAGATGCGGAGCAAGCACCAGAATGGTTTACAACAACCCCAGCAATTGCCGTACCAAAAGCAATTGCAAAAGCTGGTTTAACTGCTGCAGATATTTCGTATTATGAATTAAACGAAGCCTTTGCTGTAGTAGGAATAGAAAACACAAAACGATTAAATATAGATCCTGCTAAAGTAAATGTAAATGGTGGTGCGGTTTCTATTGGCCATCCTCTTGGGGCAAGTGGTGCAAGAATAATTGTTACACTATTAAATGTACTGAAACAAAACAATGCAAAATACGGTGCTGCTGGTATTTGTAATGGAGGAGGGGGAGCTAGTGCAATGGTGATTGAAAACATAGAATAATATGCAAATTTGCAAATCGGCAAGTGTGCAAATAAAAAACTGATCATTATAAAAGGTAATATGCCAAAAGAGAATTTATAGTGAAGTTCGTGCAATTGTGCTGGAATGAATTGGTCTTTGGAATTAAATAAACATTTATTACTTAATCAATAAAAACGAACCTGTTTTATAAATTGTTTCCCCAAGATCGCATGTTGCAGTTAAAGTATAGACATAACCATTTGTAGGTTGTGGTATGCCCTTAAATTTTCCATTCCAGCCAGCTGTTCGTTGGTTTGGTTGCATATTTTTTATTTCATAAACCAATTCGCCATATCTGTTAAAAATACTAAAACGATTTATCATTTTTATACCTCTTGTTTGTGGGTAGTAATAATTGTTTGTAACTTTATTATCAGGGTTGAATGCACTAGCCATAAATAAATTTGCATTAGCACATTCTATTGAAATTTTAATATTATCTGAGCCTACACATCCAAATGTATTTTTAGTTTTTATGGTATAAATTCTTGATGAATCTGCCATTCCATTTGGCTTTGGGCAGTTAATACAATTTAGATTACCTGCGGGTATCCATTCATAATTTGATACAGAACTACCGTAAATTGGATTGATGGTAAATGGGCTATTGTACGACAGAATTCTATCTGGTCCAGCATTTACTGTAGGTGAGGGGTAAGCAACTACTTTTATTTTGGTACTACTATTATAACATCCTAAGCTATCTGTAAGCAAAGCTGTATAAGTAATACTATCTTTTATAACCGTAGCTATTGTTTGATATTGATCATTGTTAGAAATTCCTTCTACAGGTGACCATATTACTTTTTTATTTGGAGGATTTACGCCAATTCGTAATGTATCATTTTTACAAGCAAACAATGGAGTTGCATTACTGGTAGCTGTAAATGGAGTGAATACAGAAATGGTAGTACTATCGGTTAAGGAGCAACCAGCAGTATTGCTTGCAATGGCATATATTTTGGTAATATTATTTATAGGTGTAGCAATGGTAGTATCACAAGTAGCACATGTTACCAGGCTTGCAGGGCTCCATACTAAAGTGTCAGTATGGTAAGCAGTAAGGGTAACTGTTTTTCCAAAGCAAATTTTATCGTTTCTAGGAAATATTCTTAAAAATGGAGATTCTCTAACCAGCACTTGGCTAATGGCTGTATCGGTACACCCTTTAATATCTTTTGCTATTAGTTTAATGCTGTATGTACCCTCTGCAGTAAATTGAAATGGTGTGGGTTGGTACTGATTATCTTGCAAACCAGCAATTCCAAAAGTCCATACCCAATTTTTGATGGTATCTGATGTTGCAAAAGGGTATGAATTGTTGGTAACAACAAAATTATTATTTGTGCAACCAAGTGTAGACGAATTAAAAACTAATATTGGGCCTCTTACTGAAATAGGGTGATTTAATTTTATAGTATCCTTGCAATATTGAATACCATTATCAAGTACAACATTGTTATTAATAAAATTTCCAAAATAAGTAGCATTTAAACTTAAGTTTAATATGCTTATGCTGTTAATTGAACCTATTACCGACCAACTGCTACTTAAAAATGGGTTTAAATAATTGTTTAGCAAAGTAAAGTTGGTTGCTGCATTTCTGCATAAAAATGTATCGGGATTTATTAAACTTGGTGTAGCGGTATAAAGTGTAAAATTTATAGTGTCTCGGCAGCTTGTTACATTATCTGCTACTATTAATTCGGTAGTAAAAGCACCATTTGCTGGAAAAGAATGAACGGCATTGAATGTACCAATCATTGGACTATTATCTCCAAATGTCCACTCAGAAAAGGAAACATTGCCAAGTGATTGGTTTGAGAAAGTGAATTTCTTCTTATCTGAACAAGTATTTGCGTATTTAAATTTTGCAATTACCCCAATAATGGAAATGCTAAATGTGATGGAATTACCAGGACAATCATTAAAGTAGGGTGTTACTTTTACGGTTTTTACACCAAGCATATCATATTTATGAAATGTTGTGGTGTCAGATGTTATAGTTGTGTTACCATCTCCATATTCCCATTTATAACTATTTGCTAGTGGAGCATACGCATAAAACTTAGCTGTTTCATTACCACAGTATACGAGTTTTCTTGGTAAAGCTACAAGGTTTGTTGGTGGTATTCCTACTTCTATCTCTGGAAATTTAAACGTATCAGCACATCCATCAGAAGTATTAATTAAAACCTTTGGTTGAAAAATACCAGAGTCAGAAAAAGTATGTGGGTTGGTGCTATTAAGGGTGATTTGTGAGTTACTATTGTCTCCAAAAGTCCATGTGTAATTGGTTACAGTAACATTATTGAGCAAAGTGGCATTTACAGAAAAAACTACGTTTAAAAGGGCGCAACCCGTTGTAGGGTTAGCAAAGCCAATTAAATCCAGCTTTTTTACATTTATTAAATAAAATGCAGAGTCTAAACAACCAGAAGCACTAGTAACTTTTACTGATGCGGTAAAAAAGCCATACAATGCATAAAAATGGGTAATTGTATCACTATTAGTTGTTATTACATTAGTACCATCTCCAAAGTTGTATGAGTAAGTAGCATTAGGCGATGATGATGCAGCTGTAAATTTTACATTGCCAGGTTTACAAAGATTATTTATATTGGCAGAAAGACTAACAATTAAAGAAGGTGCTACAAGAATTGTTTGCGTGGTCTCAATCGCTACATTTTGGAATACAGCCACTAGTTTTACTGTATAGCTACCTGTAAGAAAACTAACTGTGGGTATAGAGCTATTACTAGTTTGCCCATTACCAAAGTACCAAGTAAAACCTATTGGGTTGCCAGTATATACAGGCGTAAATTTTATCGAAGCTGGGCTACAAAGTGCACCTCCATTAGCATTTGAGTATGTAAAAGCAATAGTTTGACAATAACTTTTTTGATAAAATAATAATAAAGTAATAATAAGTAAATATCTATACATAGCGCACTGGTAATGGTAGTATAAAAAAAAGTTTAATTTTTATAAAATAAATTTATGAATTTCAATTTTACAAAATAACAATTTCAGAGTGAACTGTATTTTTTTTAGCGTGAATTGATATCATTAAATATAGAAGAGGGTTAATCTCGGATTTTGATAACAACATACGTATTTTAAATATTATGTATTTTGAATAAAAGTGTTATACTCAATTTTTTCTAAAATAGTTTAATGATTTGCTAGTTTAACTCCGATACAATAAATTTGCTCAAATTATAAAAGAAATAAGTCTCAATACTCAATACTAAATACTTAATACTATATGCGTCAAATAGCGTTTAGAGAAGCCCTAAGGGAAGCCATGCAAGAAGAAATGCGAGCCGATGAAAGGGTTTACTTAATGGGAGAAGAAGTAGCAGAATATAATGGTGCTTACAAAGTGAGCCAAGGCATGCTAGAAGAGTTTGGCGAAAAGCGTATAATAGATACACCCATTGCTGAGCTTGGTTTTACAGCCATTGCTGTAGGTTCTGCGCAAAATGGTTTGCGCCCAATTGTAGAATATATGACATGGAATTTTGCTGTATTGGCTTTGGATCAAATACTTAATACAGCCTCTAAAATGCTTGCAATGAGTGGTGGACAAGTGGGGTGTCCAATCGTATTTAGAGGCGCCAATGGAAGTGCAGGACAGCTAGGAGCACAGCATAGTACTGCATTTGAAAGCATGTATGCCAATATCCCTGGTTTAAAAGTAATATCTGTAAGCAATCCTTATGATGCAAAAGGATTATTAAAAGCTGCCATTAGAGATGACGATCCTGTTGTTTTTATGGAGAGTGAGGTAATGTATGGAGATAAAGGAGAAGTGCCAGAAGGGGAATATGTATTGCCTATTGGAAAATGTTTTATAAAGCGAATAGGTAAAGATGTTACCATCGTTTCTTTTAATAAAATGATGAAAGTTGCATTGGGTGCAGCAGAAGAATTGGCTAAAGAAGGTATAGAAGCAGAAGTGATAGATGTAGCAACAATTCGTCCTTTAGATTGGTTTACCATTCTTGAAAGTGTTAAGAAAACAAATCGTTTGGTAATTGTAGAAGAGCAATGGCCATTTGCATCTGTAAGTTCTGAAATAGCTTACCGCATACAAAAAGAAGGCTTTGATTATTTGGATGCTCCAATACGTAGAATTGCATCTGCCGATGCACCTATGCACTACGCACCCAATATGGTAGCTGCATATTTACCCGATATACCAAGAACTGTAAAATTGGTAAAAGAAGTAATGTATATGAAGAAATAAATAAAAAACCCGAAATGTAAGTTTCGGGTTTTTTGTAGGTAGATGATAATTTTTTTTTGGCTTTAAAAAACATATTACGCAAAAGTTTCAGGATATAATTTTCTTGCTTTTGAATAAATTTTATGTGATATATTTTTTGATGCTGTTTAAAATAGTGTTGCTTTAAAAATTGTTACAATAAAAGGGCTATGAAAAATAGGAAATTATTGTTTAGCCGATAAATGAATCTGCGGCGCATAACCAAGCCTAAAAATTTCCACATAACTAATAGGTGTTAATACATCTACAGTTATATTTTTATTAACTGTGTTTACTTTTTTATATCCGTTAAACGACCACTGGAAAAGATTTTGTTGATGCCATAAAAAAGCATTTTCATTATTCGAAACTTTTATAAATGTTCCATCGGGCAATGTTTTTAAAGAGGCTGTAAATGTTTTTTGTGCATTGTTTTTATCCAATCTTTCTTGGTGAATGATATTATCAATCACATCCATTTTTACATTTTCCATTAACCCATGCTTTTTTCCATTAGTTTGTAGCCAAAGGTTTTTAAAGAGTTTAAAATCGGCATGCCTACAAAAACCACAAGGCCTATGACCAGCTGCAAAGGCGGTGGCTTCATCTAAAAAAAATAATTCCGTCCATCTATTGGGTGTCATTACTTCTCTATGCATACTTTTATATTCAAGCATACAGGTTATCCAATATTTTACTGTATGATTTTTTATAATTTCTTTTTGCCCATTATGTATTACGCCTCTATTGCCAGTGTAAGCTCCACGCTCGGGTGTGGCTATTATTTTGCTGAAAGGGTTTATGCGGTTTTGTAGTGGCATGGTTTTTAAATTTGTAGTAATTAGCAAATTTATAAAATGACTTTCAACTTACTATGCCACAATTTGTCGGATAGCATAACTGTTCGAAAATTTTTCATTCTTTGTGATTTTACCTAGCATTAAGTAAATATTTGGCAAATTAAATAGAAGTTTATACATGGCAGAGATTACGCTGCTAAACTTTTGCTTGGCTGTATATCTGCGCCCGAGGCGCTAAAGGCACTAACAAATTATGAAGATGACCAACAAAGGATTAAAGAAAATTTTATATTTTTATTTTATATTATTGCTCTACGCAAGGCTGGTGTGGAAACTAACTCAGCAAAAACTTTCAATCTTAATGATAGCCACACTTTCCATCATCATGCGCCTTTCCTTAGCCTTTGACCTACAAAGCCTATTTGTAAAAAAGCTTCAAGTAAAATAATATTTTATAATCTTCCTGTAGAGTAAAATAGTTAATTGAGTTTTATTATTGTTTGGTCGGCTGGTCAAAGACCATGCCTCGGCGGCGCATGAGTGGATGGGATGGGTGCTTACGAGATGTGAAGGTGGCCAACGAAGGCAAGGCAAAAAATATTTTATAATCTTCTTGTAGGGTAAAATAGTTAATTTAGTTATGTTATTGTTTGGTCGGCTGGTCAAAGACCATGCCTCGGCGGCGCACGAGTGGATGGTATGGGTGCTCACGAAATGTGAAGGTGGCCAACGAAGGCAAAAAAGATTAAATGAGCCTGAATATAGAGCATTGGTAAATCACCCTGATTTTTTAATTTTTATAAAGAAAAGATGCGAGGCTCTTTATAATAATTAAATACTACTTCTGGCGGATTTTAAAATTACTTCAAAACTATCCCTTCCACTTCTTCAAAATGTCCATCAAAAGTGTAAAGAGGTAATTCGTAATGCATAGCTATGGCTGCTATCCAAATATCATTTTCGGGAATGGGTTTTCCTTTCTTTAGTAATGCCGTTTTTATAATGGCATATTTCTCTGATGTGGTGGCATCGGTGTATAATACAATACAATTTTCTAAAAAGCTCTTTATTTCTTGGAGTTTCTTTGGCACATTTGCAGAGCGATATGCACCTAAATATAGTTCTCCCAAAGTAGCTGTTGGCAAATAAACTTTCTCTTGTTTTTCTAG
>JAYVID010000021.1:0-17387 GCA_043770525.1 Ferruginibacter sp. | reverse complement strand
TTTTATTAGGCATAGATAGTTCGCTTGCTATATTTTGCAAGGCAGTGCTAGCCAAAGTAATATTAGTTTCTAATAATAAATCTCTTTTTCTATTTTCATAATTTACAAAGCCAGTATTGTATCCTGATAGTAAGCATTGAAATAATTCTATCACATGTCTTGTATGTCCGCCAATACTACTGCCATTGAGTAAATTAGATTTTTGAGCATACTTCTCATTGCTCAATAATAATATAGTATTTGCTAATTCTTGCAGTACGGGTGAAATAATGGTTTTAAAATTCATATTTATTTTTTTGTGGCTATATCTAATTTTACTTTTAATTTATCTGCCATTACAGCACTGCCTTTACCCACACCAAAAAATCTTCTATCTATTTCAAACTCTCCAGCAAACTTGTAGCCTATTGCTGTTGCAGTTGCACTAAAACCAAATTGTATTATTTTGACCATGCCTTTTATAGTAAGCTCACCCACTACAAAATATCTACCAGCTACTGTGCTCTCAGTTATTTTTGTACTTACAAATGTTAATGTAGGGTATTGTGCTACATCAAAATATTCATCTTTGCGTAAATGTTTATCTCTTGCTCCGTTATCTGTATTTATAGTATTTGCATCTACAGATACATTTATACTACTAGTTGTAATGGCTTTTGGATTAAAGGTTATACTACCTTTTAAGCCTGTAAAATTGCCATTTACTTTTAAGCCAAAGTTTTTTATAGTAAAGCCTATACTGCTGCCCGCATCTATTGGAGTATATACTTGTGCAAACGAAAAATTTGCAAATAGTAATAATGCAAAAGTGATTTTTAAAAATTTCATAATAGTAGTTGTTGTTTTTGATTAAAATTGATAAGTTGCTCCTAAAGAAATTTGACCAGCCTTATATCTAAAACGATCGTTTTTTTCTCCAGCTGCTGTAATTTGTATTTTTGTATTAGTTGTATATTCTGTAAATAAAAATTGAAACCCAAGTTTTGTGCTCCATTTTTTGTTAATATTATATTGGCCAAAAAATTCACTATTTAATGTTCCCAAATCATTGTCACTAACCAACAATAAATTAAAAACTGTGGGTTTAGCATTTGTGTTTCCAATTATTCCATTGTTACCTAAATATATTGCACTTTTTTTAGCACCAAAACTAAAACCTATTGCATCTATATCAAAACCTAGTGTAAATTTATCGTTTATTTTATAACCAAAGTTCAAAGTTATATTTAAAGCATTTGCTTGCGGCTTCAAAATATAAATTGAGTCAATATTAGACATAATTTGTTCTGCAAAAAATACACTGGGTCCTACTTTCCCACTGGTAAGTTTTGCAGGTGCTGTAATATAATAATTTTTATTACCAAATGCACTCGTTAATCTTACTCCAGTACCCATTTGCCATTGTTTCTTTTTACCAAAATTCCATAAATATTTGTAATTTAAGTTTGTAGTAAATTGGTTGCTACCTGTTGCAAATGTAAAACTGGCAGATTGTTCTTTACCAGTTCTGTTTTGGGCTTGAGTTATAAAATATAAAATGCTTAAAAATAACAGGCTTAATATTTTCTTCATATTCTATTTTAATTTTTTATTAATTCATATACAATTTGTTTTAATGAACTGTTTTCTACATTAAAAAAAAATGCATTTTTTTATTTATGGTATCTACGATTTTATTTTGGAAAAAGTAGATTTGCCTCTAATTTTTATTTTTTTTGACAAATCAGATGCTTTTTTTATCATCATTCTTTGGTAGTAAGCTTTCTATATGTATTCGTTTTTTAACTAAAGTTGGCCAAATAATCCACATTTTAAGGTCTTAATTAGATGTAAATGTTAAAAAATGCAATTTAACACCCTGTAAACATCGGTTTTTTTAATTTCGGGTTTTACTTAATTACAAATTATAAATTTTAAACACAATATATAGGCAATACTTTACATAAATCGTTCGTTTTAAAGTTTCCAAATCCTAATTATTATGTTTTTATTAAAGTTTAGTAAAGTATCCAAGTTTCTCTTTTTAGCAATCCTCATTTTTTTAAATGCTAACAATGTAAAAGCAAATGCAGCTTTGTTTTTTTTGCCAAAGGTTGATAATAGTATTGTTGTGCCTTTTCTTTCTGTAGATGAAGAAGGTGCTGAGGCAGTGCATAAAATGTATGATAGCTTAAATTTGAATGCTTTTGGCTTATCACAAGCGGCATTTAATTACGCAATTAAAGGGTTTGAAAATTTAAAGGAAGATGGCAAACTTTTAAATGATCATGTAATTTCTATTGTTGATTTTACTAAACCATCTTCAGAAAAAAGACTATTCGTTTTAGATATAAAAAGTTATAAAATTTTATTTAATACTTATGTAGCACATGGCCAAGGGAGCGGACAAGCTATGGCTACAAGTTTTTCTAATGTGCCAGAAAGTTTGCAAAGTAGTTTAGGTTTTTACAAAACATCGAGCACTTATTATGGTAAAAACGGGTTTTCATTAAAGCTTCATGGTTTTGAACATGGCATAAACGACAAAGCTGAAAAAAGATCTATTGTATTGCATGGTGCACCTTATGTAAGTGAAGATTTTATAAATAGCCAAGGTTATATTGGAAGAAGTTGGGGTTGCCCAGCAGTGCCAGAAAAATTAAATGGACCGATTATTGAAAAAATAAAAAATGGTTCATGTTTGTTTATTTATAGTGAAAACGATCAATATATTCATCATTCAAAAATTTTGAATAGATAACTACATGTTCCTTTTAATGCTTTAAATACTTTTATCTATTATTAAAAGATTTTCATTTTGAAAATCTTTTTTTCGTTTTAGTAATTTCATTTAATATTGTTACGTATTACTTCATTTCTACTTTATGAAAAAAATGGTGTTGGTTTTATTTTATTGCTCTACGTATTTATTATCAATAGCACAAAATACTGCTAAAAGCAAAGCTGCTATGAATGAGCTTTTAAATATGACGGATAGTAGTGAAAAGACAAAAAGTTACTTTGATATTACACTTGGAGTTGGAAATAGATCATTAAGTGTAAACAATAATTCTGTGAATGCCTCTCAAGCATTGATTAATAAATTATACTATACACCATCAATTGGTTATTATCATAAAAGTGGATTTGGTATTTCTATTTCGCCTTATATAACCTTACAAAATGGCAACTTAAAAAATTATCAAACGGCTGTAACCCCTTCATTTGATTACGAGTCTACAAAAATAAGTACCGGTATATCATTTACTAAATTTATTACAGATAAAGCATCTTACAGTTTAAATTCTACTTATCAAAATGACTTGTATGGTTACATCCAATATAATAAATCCTTTATTCAACCAATTTTATCATTAGGTTATTCTACAGGTATTTACAACGATATTTCTTTCGATACCTTGTTTGGCCCCATCAATAATCGGATTATTGCAATAAGAAGAGATTCTACTAAAAATGAAGTGAAAGATTTTTCAGTTTCTTTTGGTATTGAGCATCGATTTGAATTTGACAGTATATTTTCAAAAAATGGAACACTTTCTTTTATACCTCAGCTTGTATTAAATGCGGGTAGTGAAAAATTTACCAGTACAATAATTAATAGTAGGAGAGTAGCTAAAGCAACAAAAAACAACCGTTTAAAATCACTAACTCAAACCGACAATGCCACATTTTCTGCTCAATCAATAGCGCTATCTTTAACTGCAGAGTATAATATTGGTAATTTTATAATAACACCTAACCTTTACATAGATTATTATTTACCAACTACTACAGAAAAAAAAATTTCTAATTTATTTTCCATTTCGGTTGGTTATTCTATCTATTAGTTTTTAAAGTATCTTCACAAAAATTTTAAAATGAATATTCGCAGTGTTTTGTCTGGTACTGGTGTAGCTATTGTTACCCCATTTGCAAATGATTTGTCTATCGATTTTAATGCGCTTGCAGACTTGATTGATTATATAATTAGTAACGGAGTAAATTATATTGTAACACTGGGTACTACAGGCGAAACACCAGTGCTAAGCACAGAAGAAAAACACTCCATAATAAAATATACACATCAACATATTGCAGGAAGAGTGCCTATGGTTGTAGGTATTGGAGGCAACGATACTTTAAGTGTGATAAAGGATTTGCAATCCTACCCATTGGATGGTGCTATTGCTGTATTAAGCGCAAGCCCTTATTATAACAAGCCATCTCAAGAAGGTATTTATCAACATTACCAAGCTTTAGCTAAGGCCTCACCTAAGCCTATTATATTGTACAATGTACCAGGTCGTACAGGTAGAAATATGTTTGCTAGTACTACTTTGCGTTTAGCCGCTCTTGATAATATTGTTGGGATAAAAGAAGCTAGTAATGATATACAACAAGCTATTGAGTTGTTAAAAGGTAGGCCAGCAGATTTTTTAGTAACCAGTGGGGATGATGATTTGCTTTTACCAGAAATGGCATGTGGAATGGATGGCGTAATAAGTGTTGCAGCAAATGCATTTCCAAAAGCATTTACAACTATGGTAAATCATTGCATGAAAAATGAATTTCCTCAAGCTGTTAAAATAAATAATCAATTACTAGAAGTATATAAGTTGCTATTTGCAGAAAACAACCCAGCAGGAGTAAAAGCATTTTTAGCTGCACAAAATATTATAAAAAATAATTTAAGATTGCCAAATATAGCTTTGAGTAATGACTTGAATGAAGAAGTGAAAAAGTTTGTGCAAAAGGGTATTGAATTGTAGTTTTTATTTGTACATTAAATGTGTGAACCTCACTTTTGGAGTCTATAATCAATTGCTTTATTTCTAACTTCTGATATAGAAAATACAGCACCTATATTTTAAAGCAAGCTCCTTCTATTGCAAGTTCTGTATTTTCAAAAACTTCTTTTGTTTCTTCAAGAAAACTATCCAGTGCATCGTATTTTGAAGAAAAATGACCAATAATTAATTTCTTAGCCTTAGCAAGTTTTGCAATGTTTGCAGCTTGAGTTGTAGTACTATGAAAACGCTCTGCTGCTCTTTGTTCAAGATCTTTAAGGTACGTAGTTTCATGATAGATTAAGTCTACTCCACTTACTTTTTCTGCAATGCTTTCATCATATAAAGTATCTGCACAATAAGCATAAGATTTTGCAATATCTGCTGCAATGGTTACATCTTCATTGTTTATTATAGTACCTCTTTTGGTTGTGTAATTCTTACCTTTTTGTAATTCTCCATAGTAAGCCTCTGGTATTTCGTAGTTTTTTACAAGTTCTGGCACTATTTTTCTTGGATTCTTTATTTCAGTAAATTTAAAGCCATAACATTCTATACGATGGTTTACTTTAAATGCCTTTACTGTAATTCTTTTATCGTTTGCTATTTCTGTTTCTTTATTTACAATATGAAAGTAAATCTTGTAAGGTAGGGTAGTAGTAGCAGCATCTAAATGTATTTGAATAATTTGCTCTAGCATCGCAGGCCCATATATATGTAAGTCACTCACACGTCCACTTAAGCCCATACTGGTTACTAAGCCTATCAAACCAAAATAATGATCACCATGCAGGTGAGATATAAAGATTTTATTTATTTTACTCTTCTTTATTTTATACTTGGATAGTTGTACTTGTGTTCCTTCTCCACAGTCTATTAAGTAATTTTCATCTTGTGTTTGCAATACTTGGGCAGTAGGGTTGCGCCCATGAGCAGGTATGGCAGAGTTGTTTCCTAAAATAGTGAGTGCTAGCAATTAATATGGGTTTTTTATAAGACGATTATTTTAATAAAATTGCTGCTTTATTTGCAAAATAAAAAATATTGCTTAAAAATAATCTTTCATACGCTTGGTTATATCATTTAGCATTGCATATTTTTCAGTAATATATGGTATTGTATCTAAGCCTTGGGTAAATTTTATTATATAAAAATAAAAACTAATTATTTCACCTGCATTTAATACTTGTAAGTTGTATTTAGTACTTATGGTAAGCGAAACACCTAATAATAGCATCACAAAAAGTTCCATAATGCCAAAATTGAATGCTTGCTGGTCTGAAATTTTTATTTGCCATTTTTGTAAAAAATTGTAATGCGTTTTTATTTTTTCTGCATCATAAGTAGAAATTACATCAACTTGTTTTTCAAATTCATCATTTTTTTCTTGCGTAAGCTTACCCATTTTTTTGCCATAGTATTTGCTTAAAAAAATTATGGGAACTAATATAATAATACAAACAACTATTACGCTTTTGTCGTAAAAGTATATAATAAATAATGAGCCCACTATGTTGTAAAAAGCTTCTAAAATATAAATTAAATCATACTCTAAAAAGTCTGTATATTCTCTAGAAAGTGTAGATAATGCACTTAGTTTAGATACACTTTCTGTATCTTTTTTTCTTGATAAAAAATGAGTAATAATATTATTGTAAATAGTTGTATACGTTCGTGTGTCATACTGCATACGTAACATGCTTACTAGTATCCATGCTAAATGAATACTTAAAAAAATAAGCAACATATAAAAATTACCTTTCAATAAATCGTTTACTGCTTTGCCTAAAAAAAATGGTTTTAACAAAGCCAATGCCATTTCTATGCTAAACAAAAAGTAAGTAAAAATTAACCGCTGCTTATTTTTTGCAACTATATTTTTTATAAAATTATTGTTGCTCATTGTATAGCTGTTCTCTTGTTGTTATATTAATATTTTTCATACCTTTTATTAATTTTCTACAATCATCACTACCGCATTTGCAAACGAAGGGTTCTATATTTTCATCTAAAAATGTTGCGTAATCAAGAGTAAGTTCTTCCTCCATTTTTATATCTCTATTTGCAATTACATTTAATCCTTGGTAACTAGTATTTGCATCGCATGAGTGATTTTGTGGTGCCCAATTTGCTGCATTATCGTCCCATAAAATATACATTTCATTGCTAATAGGGTAGGCATAATGTTTAAAGTTTAGCTTTTCTACTTCATTCCAATTGGCTGTTACATATTTTTTGGTTACTATTCTTTGAGCTTTTTCTTCTCCTTTAAAAATAACTTCATTTTTTAAAATATTATTTGTAGCAAATATTCCGTAACCAGCCACTGCGTTACCTTTCATAATAAATTTATTTTGCTTTTTTTCATGCCTAGATATTCCTTCATTTATTATCTGCTTTAAAAACCCTCCTTTTCCTTCTGGTTCATTATTTAAAATATAATCTGCAGAGCCTTCATATCCATTATCATAAAATACAGAGCAGGTAAAATTTATTTCTAAAAAAAAGATTTCTCCATTTTTATTTACCCTAAAATCTAGCCTAGCATACCCTGCGCCTACAAAAGCAGTAAATATTTTTTGAGCTGCGTCTTTTAAGGCGGTTTCTATTACGGGCTCATTACAAGGTTTGTTTACATCTTTATGCAAAGCAGATGTTTTATGGGCATAAGTTTTAAAACCAATTTCATCTGGAAAAATATATTCAACTGGCTTGTATGCCTTACAAGTTTTGCCATCTGCGTTTGCGGCTACCAATACTGTAAATTCTCTTCCTGCTATATATTCTTCTACTAATATCTCATCATATTCATTTTGTAATATTTCAATTTTTTGGTATAGTTCAACCTCATTTTTTATCAATGAATTTTCATCTACTCCCAGGCTGTCACCCGCTTTTGCTGGCTTTACAAACAATGGAAATTGTAAACTACTTAAATCAATTTTACTATAATTTTGTACTTCAATTGCGTTAGGTGTTTTTACTCCTGCACAAAATGCTACATATTTCATTAATGGTTTTGGAGGGTCATATAAAATTGCCGATGGGCCTGTATAAGGTAGGTTCAATAAATCTAAACAATTAATAACATCAATAGAAGGAATTTCCCACTCCAAATAACCTTCACATAAATTTATGAAAATATCATATTTATGTTTACTTAAATCTTTTAGTTGTTTGTAAGTAGTAAGTTTATTTAAAAATACATGATCTACGGTATCACTTACTGGACGTAGGTTTGTGAGGTTTCTTGGGGGGTCATAGTTTTTGTAATCTACATTAGTCGTGCTATAATCTGGTTGTAATACACAAATTTTCATGTGTTAATTATTATTTTTTATTTGATATCTATTTATTCCATCTTGTATAATTTCTATTATCAAGTTTGTAAAAGTTTTATTTGTATATCTAAGTATAGCACCTATTGAGGTATAATTTTCGTCTTCACTTATGCCAGCTTGTGCATTTACTTCTAAAATATACATTTTTTTTGTAGCTCCATCTTGTCTTATATCTATACGCCCATAGCCCATACCACTTACCGATTTATAAGCAGCTATACTTATTTTTTTTAGTTCATCGTATAGCTCATCTTCTACCGCTGCATAATTGTACACATATTCTTCGTTGGGCATTGCTGTTTCGGTATCGTAGGTTTCCCACAATCTATCAAAAGATAAAAATTGTTCTTTTGTAGGTAGTGAGGTATGAAAAACTCTTTCTGCAGGGTTGTAAAAAATTAAATTTTGTTCATCAATGTAGGAGCCTACTATGAAAGTTGTAAACTCTCTACCTGTAATAAATGTTTCAGCAAAAATGCCATCTATATCTAACTTCCAACCTCGGTACCCTTTTTTTATTTCTGCTACTATTTCTAATAAATCTTTTTTGTTTTCTACTACATTTTTTGCCATTAGCCCCATACTGCCGCCCGATACTGCTGGTTTTACAATAAGTGTTTTTCCTGTTTCATTAAAAATTGTATTTAATCCTTCATCATTATGTATAACTTTCCAAGCGGGAGTGGGAACTACATTTTTATCAAACGCAGTTTTCATTGGTATTTTAGAAGTTGTAATACCGTAGAAAAATTCATCTGCACCTGTGTAAATTATATTATTTTTTTCAAGTGCTCTTATAACATTTTTACCAGGTGTTCTATTTATTTCATCGCCATCGCATAAATTAAGCGCAATATTTATTTTTACAGATTGGGAAATAATTTTTTTAATAGTTTCTTCAATGTTATCTATAGTTACATTTACCCAAGTCCAAACACAGTTTAATTGCTCAAATACTTTTTTATATTCAGCAATACTTTGTGTATAATCGTAATAAAATTTTAAATTTTCATCTGCTGTTTCTAAAAATGGAGCCAGTACCCAAATGTGCATATTATCTTTTTCTTTAATAAAATTCATATTTAGCATTTAAGTTTTTGTTGAATAAAATCTGTAAAGCGGTATTTCATGTGTTGTTCTTTGTTTAAATAGAGTGCTCCTCTCACAAATCCTATACAACTCTTACTTCTACAAAGGCATTCAAAAGGTTGGTCCATTTCCCATTCTGCAGATGGATAAAAAAAAGTAAATTCTTCTCCTATTTGTATTGGCTTTATACAAATTAATGCTTTTTTTGAAGTTTCAAAAAAAGCATTTGGTTCACAACTATGGTTTATACATTCTAAAAAAGTTGGAATTAATTCTACGTGAATATTTTCTGCAATTTGTACTGTAAGGTAAGTAGGTGTTGTATAAATTTTATCCCAAGTAAAGTTACTTATTACATCATTTACTTTAAATGCCTGTTTTGCAAATAAAGATCTTATGCTAGTGTTTATATCAGTTCTTACTTCGGCAATAACTGCTTTTTTAAAATCAACTGTTTGGTTATTCATAAGTTACTTTTTTATTTTGACTTTTCGTTTATAAAAAAGTTTAATTTTAATTTTTATTTGTAGCAAATTTTTTTCTCTAATGCTGCTCAACATATTCTTTAAAATTATTTAAAATTGCCTGCCAGCCTGCCCCTTGCAATTCTAAACTATTTTCATTTTCTGGGTCAAATTTTTCAGTAACTGTCACATTATTTTCATTCTTGGTAAATGTTACAAATACTTTTCTTTCATCAACAAGAAAATAATTTATTTCTTCATACAATAAAACTTTTGAATAAGTTCCTTCCAAATCAAACCCAAAAGCTTCATCTTTTGCTTCCATTCTAAAACTAAATTTACCGTTTACCTTTAAATCATTAGAGGCTTTTGGGCAATGCCAATCAGGCGAAGCAAAATACCAATTAGTTATATGAATAGTATTGGTAAAATAATCCCATATTTTAAAAATGTCAGCCCTTATTGTTATTGAAACTGTAAGCATAAATTTTTTAAAAAAATATTTTATTAATAAATATAAATCAAACTAAACAAAAATTGTTTATTGCCCTCTGCCAACTGCAAATTGCCAATTGCAAACTACCTACTCCCAATCTTCCATCATCTCTCTTTCAATTTCCTCCATTTGTACAATATCCCAAGCTTCACTTTCGGTAGGAGTTATGTTCATAATATCTAATAGTTCATCTTTTTCAAAAACTGCTTCTATAGCTGGTTGTAAGCAGCAAATAACAAACGATTTGTTTTGTTCATAAAATGATTGTTGTACGTCTGCTAGTTTATTAGCTGCCTCAATGGAAATTTCTTTTACCTCACTCATGTTTAGAATAAGGTGAGGCACTTCAATAGTGCCATAACTTGCTAAATTTTCTAAATCTGCTGTCATATTAGCAGAAATATTGTCTACTTGCGGGGTTAATACCGTAAATTTTTCTTTGGTATCTATTTTGACATTCATTTGTAGATCGTTAATTTTTAACTAAGATATAGAATAATCTGCTTTTTTGAAATATGTACATACTAGTTTCTCGTAAATTGTTATAAATCTTGTACACATATCAACATTTGAGCATTTTTTAGCTAATTACGTTCCTTTTTTTTAGTAACATTGTACAAGCAAAAACAAACAGAATGGATAATAACTTTAGTGCACAAGTAAAAGAGATAATTTCTTATAGCAGAGAAGAAGCTTTAAGGCTGGGGAACGACTTTATTGGAACAGAGCATTTGGTGCTTGGGCTTATAAGAGACGGGGAAAATACTGCTATAAAAATGCTTAAAACTTTAAATGTAGACATATACGAATTACGCAAAGAAATAGAGCTTGCAGTAAAAGATAAAACAGGTAAAATAATTGCCAATATTAATAGCTTACCGCTTACTAAGCAAGCAGAAAAA
The DNA here is from genome assembly GCA_043770525.1 of Ferruginibacter sp. Classification (GTDB taxonomy): domain Bacteria; phylum Bacteroidota; class Bacteroidia; order Chitinophagales; family Chitinophagaceae; genus Ferruginibacter. The sequence continues at coordinate 6,329 of JAYVID010000021.1, read as the reverse complement.
GTAATAAGAATAACTGTATTGGAAGCAAAGGCTTTAAAAAGTTTAAATGTAGAAAGCGAGCATTTGATGCTTTCTATTTTAAAGAACAAAGAAAATATTGTAACACAAATTATAAATCAATTTGACGTGGATTACGACATATTTAAAAACGAATTAGGTTTCGTATCTAGCGATGTACCTCGTGCTGAATTTAATGATGAGGATGAATTTGATGATGAAAGTAAAAAGTATGGTGCACAAAAACCATCAAAGTCTGGTGCACCAAACTTGCCTAAAACAAAAACACCTGTACTTGATAATTTTGGTAGAGATATTACTCGATTGGCAGAAACAGGTTCTCTAGATCCAATCGTTGGTCGAGAAAATGAAATAGAAAGAGTATCACAAATATTATCTCGTAGAAAGAAAAATAATCCAATTTTAATTGGTGAGCCTGGGGTAGGTAAAACAGCTATAGTAGAAGGTTTGGCGTTGCGTATTGTACAAAGAAAAGTAAGCAGAGTATTGTTTGATAAACGAGTGGTAAGTTTAGATTTAGCAGCACTTGTAGCAGGTACAAAATACAGAGGCCAATTTGAAGAACGTATGAAAGCCATTATGAATGAGCTTGAAAAAAACAAAGAAGTAATTTTATTTATAGATGAAATACATACCATTGTAGGTGCAGGTGGTGCAAGTGGAAGTTTGGATGCGAGTAATATTTTTAAACCAGCATTGGCTCGTGGAGAGCTGCAATGTATTGGTGCAACTACCTTAGATGAGTATCGACAACACATAGAAAAAGATGGAGCGCTGGATCGTCGTTTTCAAAAAGTATTGGTTGAGCAACCTAGTGTAGAGGAAGCTATTGAAATACTTACTAATATTAAAAGTAAGTATGAAGATTATCATAATGTGAGCTATAGTGTAGAGGCTATTGAAGCTTGTGTAAAATTGAGTGATAGATATATGACAGACAAGTTATTGCCTGATAAAGCTATTGATGTATTGGACGAAGTGGGGGCAAGAAAGCACATAAAGAATATAAATGTGCCAGTTGAAATTTTAGATCTTGAAAAGAAAATAGAAGACATAAAGCTTGAAAAAAATAAGGTTGTAAAAAGCCAAAAATTTGAGGAAGCTGCATCATTAAGGGATACTGAAAAGCGCTTACAAGATGAGTTGGAGAAAGCAAAAATAGATTGGGAGGAAGAAAGTAAAAACAAGCGTTTTCCTATTGAAGAAGCAGATATTGCAGAGGTTATACACATGATGACTGGTATACCTGTAAATCGTATGGTGCAGGCAGAAACAGTGAAGTTGCGCAATATGGGCGAAGATTTAAAAGGGGCTGTAGTAGGGCAACAAGCTGCTATATCTAAAGTGGTAAAAGCTATACAAAGAAATAGAGTAGGGTTGAAGGATCCTAAAAAACCAATAGGAACCTTTATCTTTTTAGGACCAACGGGTGTTGGTAAAACTGAACTTGCTCGTACGCTTGCTAGGCAAATGTTTGATAGTGAAGATGCACTTATAAGAATAGATATGAGTGAGTATATGGAGAAGTTTACAGTGAGTCGTTTAATAGGAGCGCCTCCAGGATATGTAGGGTACGAAGAAGGTGGGCAGCTTACAGAACGTGTACGTCGTAAGCCTTACAGCGTAATTTTATTAGATGAAATTGAAAAAGCACATCCAGATATTTACAATATTTTATTACAAGTATTAGATGATGGTATGCTTACTGATGGACTTGGTCGTAAAGTAGATTTTAAAAATACGATGATTATAATGACAAGTAATATTGGTGCTCGTCAATTAAAAGATTTTGGAGAAGGTGTAGGTTTTGCTACTGCTACAAGGGTTGAAAATTCCGATGAAAATAATAAAGCTGTAATTGAAAAAGCATTGAAACGTACTTTTAGTCCTGAGTTTTTAAACCGTATTGATGATATTGTTATTTTTAATAGTCTTACAAAAGAAGATATTTTTGAAATTATAGATATTTTATTAAAAGGAGTAACAAACCGATTGGGTAATCTTGGGTTTTCTATGGAACTATCTCCAGAAGCAAAATCATTTGTAGCAGACAAAGGGTTTGATAGCCAATTTGGAGCTAGGCCATTGCACAGAGCTATTCAGAAGTATTTAGAAGACCCTCTAGCGGAAGAGATTTTAAATATGAATGTAAAAGCTGGCGATGTATTGATAGCAGAATTAGATACTGAAAATCAAAAAATAAATTTCGTTAAAAAAGATACGGAGGAAATAAAAGAAATAGAAAAAACTACAGAAGTTTAATAAATAGAAAAAGCCAACTTAAAAAAGTTGGCTTTTTTCTTTTGTTGGGGGTGTTTAATCAAATACGTTGCTTAAAGATTTATAAAGCTGATCTATGTCAATAGGCTTTCTTAAAAAGCCATTAAAAATTTCTTCATACAAGGGTTGAATATTTGCTACAATATCTGCAGTAAGAGCGTATATGGTAGTAGTTGAATTAAGATTCTGTTTTTCTCTTATAATTTTAGTTGCATCATACCCGTTCATTTCTGGCATGTGAATATCCATAAATATTACATCATATTTTTTTGTTTTCGATTTTTCAACAGCTTCATTACCATCTTTTGCCCAGTCAGGTACTACACCCCATCTTGATAATAGTTTATTTGCAACAAGTGCATTTATTTTATTATCTTCTGCTAGTAATACTTTTAGATCTTTTAATTGCTCTTTTTTTAGTGTAATTATGTTTTGATTGATTGTAACACTCTTATTTAAAGCAAGCTCAAATGTAAAAGTTGTTCCTTTGTTTATTTTTGTTTGAATATCTATCTTGCTATCGTATAATTCTATTAGTTTTTTTACAATGGCTAATCCTAACCCCGTACCCACATGTTTTTTTGATAAAAACAATTTAGGTTGCGAAAAAGAATTAAAAATTTCAGATAAAAAATCATCAGGAATACCAATGCCAGTATCTATTACACTAAATGATAAATTTATTTTATTATCTAATTCTTTTGTTTTTTTAACACATAATTCAACCTTGCCATTATCTGTAAATTTAATAGCATTCCCTATTAAATTACTTAATATTTGAGTAATCTTTAGCTCGTCTAATTCTATTGAAAAGCCAGAGAGGTCATCCATTTGCAATTCTAAAACCAAACCTTTTTCCTTAGCCATATTATCATAAGTATTGATAATATTTTTTAACAACAGATCAAGGTTTGTGGCTCTTGGTTCCAATACCATTTTACCTGCTTCAAGTTTACTAAAGTCAAGTACATCGTTTATGAGCAACATTAAATTGTTTGCAGAAAAATTGAGTGCATCTAAAAGTTGTTGTTCTTCTGGGTTTGCTCTTTCTTGTAAAAGTTTTGGAATGGTAATTACAGCATTTAATGGTGTTCTTATTTCATGACTCATGTTTGATAAAAAATCCTGTCTTATTTTTACAGCAGTCTCAGCCCTGTTATTTTTCTCAATCATTTCCAAGCGCTCAAGGTTTACTTTATCATCTAAAGCTTTTGCTTGCATGATGTGTATCATGTTATAGCTACTTACAATTTGATATGTATGATCTTGTACATGGGCTTCTAAATCTTCGTGGTATTGTTCTAAAAAATATGTTGCTTCATTCGTATAATTAATTCTCTTTAAAAGATGATACAACGATAGACAAGATTTTGTTCTAATCATCCTAATATTGTGTTCTTCACTAATATGAAATGCTTTTAGATACATTTCCTTTGCGTTTTCATTTTTCTTTTGAAGTTCAAATAAAACTCCCATTTTTTGATAGCATAATCCTAAACCAAATTTCTCACCCATTTTTTCGTGTATCTCCAAAGAGGTATTGAAGTCTATTTCAGCTAAATCATATTCTTTAGATTCCATATAAATTTTTCCTCTGCCATAATAAGCAAAAGCAAGACCACGAATATCTCCAGTTTGGGTTTTTAATGTAATGGATTTTTCAATTAATCTTGTAGCTTCAGTAATATTTCCTTGGTTTAAATAAATACCCGAAAGTGGATTGTAAGCATTGGTTCTCATGTTAAGATCACCAATTTTTTTTGCAGCTTCTATAGTTACATTGTATGCTAATAATGCATTTTCTTCATCACCAAAGTATTCGTAAATAGTACCAAGCGATTTACTAGCTTTTGCTAAGTACAAATCATTTTCTTGCTGTTTGAATATTGCAATACATTCTACTAAATACTTTAATCCTAATTGTACATTATCAGTTTTATAATAAATACTTGCTAATGTATATTTTGCTTCTGCAACATTTGCTTGATCTTTTAATTTATCAAACAATAAGATAGCATCATTTACTAAGGGAAAAGACTTTTTGTATTCTCCAATTATCATTAAATAAAATGATAATTTGGATAAACACTTAGCTATGTTTGTTTCAGAATTAATTGATTTACTTAATGAAAGAGCCTCCTCTGCAAGGCAAATACTTTGCTGAAGTTCCTTTATTCTTATTTCTTCTGCTTCTTTTAAAAAATTAGCTATTTGTATTTCTGTGGAAATGATATTCATAGATATTAGTCGAAAAACAATTTGTTTATTTTGAATTAAATATATAGTAATAAATTTATTTGAATTATTTTTTTACTTTTTCATGACACAATAATTAATCACTTTTAAATTTTTAATATTTTTTTGTAGTTGCTATTCTACAAAAAAATAATACAAGTTGGTGGTTTATTACAGTTTTTAAAACCTATGCCCATAGAGGATTTCAAAAGAAAAAGATAAAAATTGGTTAAAACTATTTATCAAAAAAGAAGTTCGTTTTTTTAACTCATTGATAAATAATAGTTTTCAAATAAACTAATAGAATATTAAAATATCTATTTCTAAAGATATAAAGAATCGGAATTTAATAATATTACTATTGGATGTTTGAAGTATATAAAACGGTTTTTTTTATTCAAAATTGCAGTAGTAGAAAAAATACTAATGTGATTTATTAAAATCAAAGTGCTATTATTTTTTAATTTTTTTATACTAATCAAAGATTAGAAATATTATTTTGCAAAAAAAAATAATCTTCTATTTGAAGATTATTTTTAAAAAGAAGTTTATAAAAAGTAAAAAATAAAAATCAATACTGTTCTCCTTCATTTGGAAAATCATTGCTTTTTACATCTGTAATATAATGTTTTACAGCACCTGTAATTTGCTCATGCATGTTTAAATACTGGCGCAAAAAGCGTGGTTTAAATTCTATATTTATTCCAAGCATATCATGCATTACTAGTACTTGCCCATCACACTTGCCTCCTGCACCAATTCCTATTGTAGGTATTTGTAAACTTGCAGATACTTCTGCAGCCAAAGCTGCAGGTATTTTTTCTAATACAATTGCAAAACAACCAGCATCTTGCAATAATAGTGCGTCTTTTTTAAGTTGTGCTGCTTCTAGTTCTTCTTTTGCTCGCACAGTATAAGTACCAAATTTATAAATACTTTGTGGTGTAAGACCAAGGTGCCCCATTACAGGCACACCACTATTTACAATTCTTTTAATGGATTCTACTTCATGCTCTCCACCCTCTAATTTTACTGAATGCCCTCCCGTTTCTTTCATAATTCGTATAGCAGTACTCAAGGCTTCTTTGCTATTACCTTGGTACGATCCAAACGGCATATCTACTACCACTAAGCACCTATCTACACCTCTTACAACAGATTGTGCATGGTATATCATTTGCTCCAGTGTAATAGGGAGTGTGGTTTCATTACCTGCCATTACATTACTTGCACTATCACCCACCAATATCACATCTATACCAGCTGCATCAAATATTTGTGCAAAAGAAAAATCATAAGCCGTTATCATGGATATTTTTTCCCCAGCTGCTTTCATTTTTTGTAAAGTATGGGTAGTTATTTTTTTTACTTCTTTATTTACAGACATGATTATTAGTTAATAGTTATTAGTGAATAGTTATTAGTGAATAGTTATTAGTGAATTGATAATGATGATAGAAATTATAAATAAATGGTAACCTTGAATCTTGAACTTTGAACTTTCAACTTTGAATCTTGAACTTTGAACTTTCAACCTTCACCCCTTCACCCCTTCACCTCTTCCCACAAATGTTGCACCAATCCATCTGCCAATCCAATTTTAGGTACTGAAATTTCTTCTGCACCAGCCCAGCGCATTATGTTTATGTATATGAGTAACGCTGGCACTATCACATCTGCACGGTCATCTCTAAAGTTGTATTTTGCTATTCGTTGTTTTAAAGACATAGGCTCTAGCTCGTCATAATATTCCCTCAGCAAATCGAGTGAGAGTGGGCGACCATCTTTTTTCTTGC
>JAYVID010000020.1:0-8511 GCA_043770525.1 Ferruginibacter sp. | reverse complement strand
TGCATGGAATGGACAATCATTGAATAATGCTGGTACATATACAAATACTCAAACTAGTAGCAACGGTTGTGATAGCACTACCACTTTAACTTTTACTGTGCTCCCAAGAGCATCAGCAACTGTAAATGTAAGTGTATGCAGCAACTTAGTTCCATATATATGGAATGGACAAAGTTTAACTACCTCAGGTACGTATTTAAACACACAAGTTGCAGCCAATGGATGTGATAGTATAACTACATTAAATTTTGTTGTAAAACCAATATCGGTCGTAAGTGTTACAATAAGTAAGTGTATAAATACCTTGCCATTTGTATGGAATGGTCAAAGCTTATCAATTGGTGGAACGTATACCAACATTCAGATTGGAGGTAACGGATGTGATAGTACCACTACTTTAACTTTTATTGTAAAGCCAACTTCAACAGCAACTATTTCAATTGTAAAATGTAGTAATCAAATTCCATTTATTTGGAATGGGCAATCATTAAATTCGTCTGGAACTTATACTAATACACAAACTGGTTCTAATGGTTGTGATAGTACAACCACATTAAACTTTACAGTAAAACCTACTACAACTACTGCTATTGCCATAAGCAAATGTAGCAACCAAGTGCCTTTTGTTTGGAATGGGCAAAGCTTAACCGCAAGCGGTACATTTACCAATACTCAAACTGGTAGCAATGGATGCGATAGTACAACAACATTAACGTTTACAGTAAAACCAGTAGCTACAGCATCTGTAACGGTAAGTGTTTGTAGCAATACAACACCATATATATGGAATGGACAAAGTTTAACTACCTCAGGTACGTATACAAACACAAAAGTTGCAGCCAATGGATGTGATAGTATAACTACATTAAATTTTGTTGTAAAACCAATATCGGTCCTAAGTGTTACAATAAGTAAGTGTATAAATACCTTGCCATTTGTATGGAATGGTCAAAGCTTATCAATTGGTGGAACGTATACCAACATTCAGATTGGAAGTAACGGATGTGATAGCACCACAACTTTAATTTTTATTGTAAAACCGATTAAAGCAACAACTATCACTATTAGTAAATGCATAAATACTTTACCTTTTATTTGGAATGGACAATCATTAAATTCATCTGGTACTTTTACCAATACACAAACAAGTAGTAATGGATGTGATAGTACTACTACATTAACTTTTATAGTAAAACCAATTACAGCTGCCACAATAACTATAACTAAATGTAATAATCAAGTGCCTTTTGTTTGGAATGGACAAAGCTTATCAGCAACTGGAACATTTACCAATACTCAAACTGGAAGCAATGGATGCGATAGTACAACAACATTAACGTTTACAGTAAAACCAGTAGCTACTGCATCTGTAACTGTAAGTGTTTGTAGCAATACAACACCTTATATATGGAACGGACAGAGTTTAACTACCTCAGGTACGTATACAAACACACGAGTTGCAGCCAATGGGTGTGATAGTATAACTACATTAAATTTTACTGTAAAACCTACTAAAGTCGTAAGCATTTCTATTAGTAAATGTAGCAATGAAGTTCCGTTTATATGGAATGGACAGAGTTTAAATATAGGTGGAACTTATACGAACATACAAACAGGTATTAACAGCTGTGATAGTACCACCACTTTAACTTTTATCATAAAGCCTACCAAAACTGCTGCACTTACAATAAGTAAATGTAGTAACGAAGTTCCATTTGTATGGAATGGACAGAACTTAAATATTGGAGGGACTTATACAAACATTCAAACAAGTAGTAATGGATGTGATAGTACTACTACATTAACTTTTATAGTAAAGCCTACTAAAATTGCTGCAATATCCATTTTTAAGTGCAGTAATACTTTACCTTTTATCTGGAATGGGCAATCATTAAATACTGCAGGAATTTATACAAATACACAAACTGCTAGTAATGGTTGTGATAGTACAACAACATTAAATTTCATTGTAAACCTTACACCAACTGCACCAATTACAACAGATAGATTTTATTGTCAAAATACAATAGCAAGTGTATTAACTGCTGTAGGAGCTAATATAAAATGGTATTCGGTTGCTACAGGAGGCTCTGCAATTGCAGCACCTATACCATCTACATTGATAGCAGGTGCTACAACTTATTATGCAAGCCAAACAGTTAATGGATGCGAAGGTATTAGAGCACCTCTTGTTGTAACGATAACGGCTACGCCTCCATTACCTACTGTAACATCTCCACTCACTTATTGCCCTGGAGATCCGTCTTTACCTTTAACTGCTAATGGTACAAACTTACTTTGGTATACAAATGCAATAGGCGGTACAGGAAGTAGTACAGCACCAACACCAATAACAACTTCGCCTGGTTCATTTACATATTATGTGAGCCAATCCACAAGTGCAACTCCAACTTTATCTTGTGAAGGACCAAGGACAGCCATTGTTGTGAATGTAAATAATAATAACTTAAGTGTGAAAATTGGATTAGATACAACTATTTGTGAAGGAGAAACAGTTAGGTTTGATCCGTTGGTTGTTCCGAATGCTTCGTCTTATGAGTGGAGAGCAATAGGCGTACCTGCAAATACGATAGATTCAAAAAATACAAAAATTGCCACTGTTAATCCAGTAGATAATGCTACTTATATTTTAAAAGCTACCAATGGTGGTTGTTCAACTGAAGATACAGTAAATGTTTTTGTACGGTGGAAACCTATTATTGATGCTGGTTCTAATAAAGCTATTTGCTTGAACGATCGTTATTTATTAAAAGCTAACTTAACACATTTTAGAAGTAATTTGATAGATTTTGTATGGACACCAGCAGATAGTTTGTCAACAACAAATACTTTGCAAACTTTTGCATACCCAACTTATTCTACTTGGTATAAAATAACAGCAACTACTACAAAAGTAAATTATGGTTGTGATTTTATAGTAAGCGATTCAATGAAACTTGTAATACAACCTAATGTAAAAGCATTTGCAGGGAACGATACAATTGCAGTAAAAGGAATTCCACACCAGCTTACTGGTACAGGTGGTTTAAATTATAGTTGGTCTTCACCTTCAGGAGCTACAATAAGTAATCCTTTTAGCCAAAAAGCGTTTGCTATCTTAAATAATGATGCTAATTTTTATTTAAAAGTAAGCGATGCAATTGGTTGTACTGCATTCGATTCTATTTTTGTAAAAGTATATGATGGTCCTACTTATTATATACCAAATAGCTTTTCTCCTAATGGGGATGGATTAAATGATATTTTTAGAGCAATACCTGTGGGAATGGCTAATACAGTTTACTTTAGGGTGTTTGATAGGTATGGACAATTGGTTTTTGAAACCAATCAATGGCTTAAAGGATGGGATGGAACATTTAATGGTAAACCACAACCAATAGGTACATATATTTGGACAGTTGCTGGTACAAGTAGAGAAAATAAAAAAGTTAATATGAAGGGATCTGTAAATATTATTCGATAATAAATTATAATTTATTTCAAAGCCTCCTGTTCTTAAAAGGAGGCTTTGTTATTTAGTTTAAAAAAATGGATATAGAATCAATACAACAATACTGTTTACAAAAAGAAGATGTAACAGAAAGTTTTCCTTTTGGGGGAGATACACTTGTTTTTAAAAGAAAAGAGAAAGCATTTTTGTTAATTGGATTAGATAGCCTTCCATTGACGTGTAATGTAAAATGTGACCCAGAAAAAGCTATTGAATTGAGAGAGGAATATCCTGATGTAATATTGCCAGGTTACCACATGAATAAAAAACATTGGAATACAATTGTTGTTGAAGCTGTGAAAAGTAGTTTTTTAAAAGAAATGATTGATGATAGTTATGAGTTGGTGGGGAAAAAGGTTCGAAGTTGAATGTTCAATGTTCAATGTTTGAGTTGAATCTTATGAGATCATTTTGCGAAGCAAAATAAAAACTGTGCATCTGTAGCTACAAATTTTGTGAAGCAAAATAAAAACTATTAATCATTGGCAATAATATTTTGCAAAGCAAAAAAATAATTATGAAAAATACCGGGCTTTTAATTTTTTTAGTGCTACTAGTTGCTGGGGCATTTTATTTTTTAGGAAAAAAAAGCGGAAGTAATAATGCTACAATTTCGATGGTAGAAAATGTGGAAATAATAAAACAAATTGCAGAACTTTCGGCATTAGATGTAGCAGGTAATTTAAATTTAAAAGTAAGTAACAAAGGAGAGGAGAGTGGTGCTTGGGATAAGTTTAAAAATTACTTTGCCGAAAATACTTTGCAAGTAAACTTACCTTATAATGCAAAATATGGTGTAGATATGAGCAACCAAAAACTTACCATAGATACAAAAGCATTAACCGCTACCATTACATTACCTCATTGTAAATTAATGAGCCTGCAAGTAAAAATGGACAAGATGGAAACCATGACTCAAACAGGTTTATTTGCAAGTGCAAGTATGAACGATTTGGTAAAAGCACAAAAACAATTGTATACCCAAGCATTAGCAAAATTAGAAAACGACCCCAATTATATAAAACTTGCTGAGCAGCATATAGCAGAAATAATAAACAATTATTATAAGCCTCTTGGGTATAAAGTAAACTGTGTTTTTGAAGATATAAAAACGAATTCTTCTGTAATTAAAAACTAGAGTTCGTCTATTTTAAAATAGCCTAAGCTCATTTCATCTTTAGGTAGATTTTCTTTTATAGAAGAAGAAATATTGATCGTAAATTTATTTTTTACTTCTTCAGGCAATATATCTTTTATTTCAAAAATATCATCTACATCTACTCCATACTTATCATCAATATGTGATGTAGCTATTTTTCCAAAGCCAGTGTGTTGGTAAAATGCAGATTGTTTGGCAGTTTTAATGGCTGCTGCTTTTTCAGTAGCTACTGTAAGCATTTTGTAATGAAATTCATCAAAATGATTTTCTTTATACCCTCCAAGATTTATAAAAAACAAATTGACATTTTTTGATATAGATTCAGCTTTTTCTGTAATCGTTATTTCATGCCCATCTACATTGGTTACTGCTCTGTAAGCATCTAGGTGTATTTTGCCACTGTTTTTCCATGAGGCTTTTATTTGTGGTACTAAATCTTTTAATTCTCTTGCTATGCCAAAAAAAATATCGTGTTGTTCTGTATTTCTTCCTACAGGCTTGCAGCCCAATAAAATCATATATAATTTGTATACCATAAAAATATTTTATAAAATAGATTCGCTAAGTTACCCGTAAACAAAATAAATTACTACATTTATTCTTTAAAATAATAAGTATGCAAGAAGATGAAGAAAAATTTTCTGATGACCCAACAGAAAATATGAAAATAGAAAATGAATTTTTAAAAATAAAAATGAAAGCTCAATATGGAGATGGATTTTTTATGGCCGAAGGGGATAATTCTTTGCCGCCAGAAATAGAAAATCAATTTCTAAAGCAAATGATGTCTTTTGAAGAAAATTTTGAGAAAGCAGAATTTATTTCTTTGTATGAAAAAATAGGTAGTCCACAGTTTAAAAAACTGGACGATTTAAAACCTGATGAAATTACTGGAGAAATTACAAGGCTTACAACAGCTATGGAGGAGCATGGTATTATGCTCAATATTAACGATGGCCCTTATCCAGATGAAGTGATTTATAAATTTATAACTGAAGAATTGTTTGAACAAGAAGTAGAAAAAGAATCTTTGTTATCTGGAGGGTTTTGGCATTTTAGTTATGAAGAGTTTTATCCTAACAATAAAATTGAAATAGAAAAAAATACCCATGAGTTTTTGCAGCATTGGTTTACAAAAGATTTTGATGAATACTGTACTGAACTAGCGTATCATTTTATTACTGCAGATGGTAAAGCGTTGGATAGAACCACATTTTTTAAAAAAGTAAATATGTTTTTTGATTCTTTTGTTGCTTTTAAAAATGATGGGTACAATATTGATGATATAAAGTTTGAACTGCACGAAAATGATGAAGGAATGGGGCATGCAGAAGGAACATTAAAATATGATGCTGAATTGGAAAACGGAGAAATAATACATTACGAAGGTCCATTTAAATTATATATGCAACGAGAGGAAAAATATTGGAGTGTAATGTATTTTGTAATGCCTGGGTTTGTGTGGTAAAGCTTAAAAAACAAAAAAGAGCTTTGTTATGCAATGCTCTTTTTTGTTAAAATCATTTTTTTAAATATTCAATTTTATTATAAATGGTAACCTTATAAAGTAAAGCCAATATTTATTAAGAATTTGTTATAAGCTAATTTATAATTGTGATAAATAATTTCTGTTTCAAATGAGTTGAGTGGATTAATAAACCTAAGTGATTGTTTAGTTGTAAATTCAAACTGACTTATGTTGTAGCCAGCGCTTAAAAAATAACTATGTCTTTTTATTTTCCATCTAATCCCACTTCCAAATTGAAAATTTAACCCAGCTTTAGCGTTTTCATATTCATAAAAACTAAATTCTTTAACTTGCGTTTTTGGTTTATTAGGTATTGCAACACCTGGCTTAGCAAAAAAGAACAAAGCTCTTTTATCTACTTCAATACTTTTTTCTAAATAAGCATTTATAATATCTACTTTTTTATTTGCAGCAAATTGTAAAAAACCATATCCTATACCTGCTTTCAAGCCATACTTAAAATTTCTGCCTGCATCTATACATAATCCAGTTCCTCTTTTTTCATTGCTATATAAAAGCGAAATATTAGTGGATAACCAATATTTGTCAAGCAAGTTTTTGTTTTGTGCATTTATTAGAGTAGAATAAAATAAAGCACAAATTATAAGTGCTTTTTTCATTATTGTGTAATTGATATTTTGCTTATTAAAGTAGGGTTGTTTATATTACTTATGTTGTATTGATACATACCATCTTTAGCTACTATGAGTGCAGTTTCATTATTCATTATTACATCAAATGCATCCACATTATTAATGGTATGTTGAAGTTGTAAATTATTACTATTGCTTGCATTAAATAATTTAATACCTGCTGCGCCATCGCATACGCCTAGTTTGTTATTGAAAAGCCCTAGCCCATAAGGATGCTGCATTTCGTAGGTTTTTATTAAAGTAGGTTGGCTTAAATTAGTAATATCTATAGCTTGTAAAATATTTCTTGAGCCACCGCACCTAGTTTCATTTCCGCCACGTACTGTTACATAAGCAGTATTGTTTTGAGCTACCACAGGGTCGCATCCACGCCAATGGTTAAATGTGCTTTGTAATGTTGGCGCAGCAGGATTAGCAAGATTATAAATGTACATACCATTAGGGCCACCAGCTAATATTGAATTATTAAAACCATACATCGTTTCTATTTCATTTGAAAACACATTTTGTTTAACAGCTGGTGCAATAGGATTGGTAACATCTATTGGAGTAATGCTAAAACCATTTGAAACATAGAGGTAATTATTTATTTGCGCAAACCTAGAAAAAGAACCTGCTTGCCCATTTACCCCACCTAAACTAGTGCTTGGGGGAATTGCTGTAGTTCCTGCTGTCATAAAAACTCCGCCAAAATCAATTTTTACCCAACCGTTGCTTTTTGAACAATCTATTTCCATTTTTTCTGTTTTCTTTTCAAACCCCATTATAATTCCTTGGGTAGCATTATCTGTAAACCCATATCCATAGTTTCTAAAAGGCAATGCATTTTCTGTTCTTTTTACTAGTTGAATATTCGCAGGGTTACTAATATCAAAAGTTAGTAAGTCTACATAATTATCAACCAATAAATAATTGTCTTTTGCAATTAAATCAATATTGCCAGGTATACTTACAAAAGCAATACGTTGTGGGGCTGTAGGGTTGGTATTGTCAATAATATGAAAACCTTTGTCTAGCTCATTTAAGAAAATATAATTACCTTTTATAAATATTTTTCCATTGCTAGTTATCACTTTAGCTGGTTGAATATTTACAGTTCGTAGAGAGCTCATAGGTGTGTACATAGGTGTGTAAGTAACACCATCATATAACTCTGTACATTTTTCTTTTGTACAACTTTGCAAAATGAAAACCAATAATGTGATGTTGAAAAGTAATATCTTTTTCATAATTGTATATATTTTTTATAAAGACAAATGGAATTGTTTATTTGTTACAACTTATTAGAAATTATTTTTTTAATTTTATTTGAAATTGAGCACCTATGCTTTGCGTAAAAATATTTGAAACGTTATCTGTTGTTTTATTTAATTTGAAATAGTTGAAATGTATGTATGGGCCTACTAAATATGCTCTACCTTTAATATTTGATTGATACAATAAGCCAAACTGTTGTGCAACGTTAAACTGTGATGATATTTTTTTTGATGTAAAATATCTTGAAGTTCTGTAATCGTACCATTGAATATTAGTTGCTAAAGTATAGCTTGGTATTACTTGAGTTTGCAGTATTATTTTATTATTATTTTTAAAAGTATAAGCTGGAATATTACAACCTACTATTATTCCTATTTGCAAAAATCTATTTTTTATTTTGAGT
>JAYVID010000019.1:0-7248 GCA_043770525.1 Ferruginibacter sp. | reverse complement strand
AAGCAGGTGTGGAATTTCAAATAGACTACCATAGTGCAAGTAAGCCATCGAGAATTAGCTTGCTGCCAGTATCTACTTTTATAGATATTGTAAGTTTTGATGTATTTAGTGCACCATACCCAGGTGGTACAAAAAGAATAAGTGGAAATATAAATACAACCTACTATGTGAGAGCCAAAGTATCTACACCTTTTGGATATACAGATATTACTGGGCTAACAGTAAATATTATTCCTAGCCCAAGCAATGCTACAGCTACATGTGTGGACTCAACCGCTTGCACACGTACCTATGAATATGCATGGACGACATTGCCAACTACGGCATTGTATAATTTATTGGCTACAGCAAAAGAAGGGTACGAAAATTTAATAAAAAATTCTGACCTCGAAGTGTTTGATGTTTGTTCTCTTTGCCCACCAGTGGCATTAGCTGATTCTGGATCTGGCGGAGGTGGGGCTCCAATTGTAGTAGATATATTGGCTAACGATTACGACCCCAATAATAATATAAAAATATCCACATTAGCTGTAACCGTACAAGGACAAAATGGTACAGGATATATTTCTAATGGAAAAATGATTTACTTGCCCAATGGTACATATGCTGGTAAGGATACTGTAACGTATCAAATCTGTGATAGCACAGCTCTTTGTGCAACGGGTAAAGCCTATTTTACCATAGATCCGGTAATTGTAGATCCATGTTCGGAAGCAGCAAGAAACCATGTTTTTTATATGCCTTTTTCTGAAAATGAAGCTCGTATTGCGTTAGACAGCTCTACTAATCAAGTTATGCCTAGTAATAATGTGCGTACCGTAATCAGTATGAAAATGCCTTACCCTGGTATGACGATTGTGTGGGATGAATGGGAAGATGGGTATGAACTGAATGCATTGAACCCATTGCAAGCCACCACAAAAGTATGGGGTGATGGTAATCCTTACAATGGTATAGCCCCGGGTTATGCCACAGATATTATACCAGCCGGCGGAAGTATTGTATTAGATAATACCATACCTACCAACCCTCGGGTAAGTACAAACTTTTTCTATGATGGTAAAGATAAAGTGACCTCTAGTGGACAGATTACTGTAACACAAGTTTGTGGTGAGCCATCTATTATGGCAGTACAATGTATGAAAACAAACGTATCGGCTGTGCAAGATTATGGCACATCGTTTACCATACCTGCGGGGCAGAATTTTCCTACACAAGATTTTGCATATACTGCATTATTTATAAGAGCAGCACAAAACAATACTGTAGTAAAAATAGATAAAGACAATAATGGGACTCTTGAAACAATTGCAACCCTAAATGAAGGACAGGTGTTGCATTTAGATGGTGGTGTTTTATCTGGAGCTACCATAGCGGCAACCGATAAAATAGGCGTGGAATTGCATTTTGGTGGAAATGATAATTATTCATCTCGTGATGTGCCTATTTTCCCTGCCACTTGGTACTCTAATACATATTATTCACCTGTACCAACTACTGGCTCTGCTACTGCTATAAAAGATACCAATGTGGTAATGTTGTATAATAGTTTGAATAGACCAATTAGCATAAACTGGAGCAGCGGAGCACCTGCAAATGGAACGGTTGTATTAGCAGCAAAAACTGCGGTTCGTTTTCCAATGTCATTGTCTGCTACTGCTGCATATAAATTTGTAAATCCAACAGGCGAATCCTTTACTGCTATACAAGTTTGCGACTCTTATACACCAGGGTTTGCTACCACCGGCGGAAATAAAGGCTCAGATTATGACTGGTCATTTAATCTTATTTCTGAAGCAAGGTTAACAGATTTTGCAACTGTAGCATGGGCGCCAGGTTCTATTGATGCAACAACGAATGATAATCCGATTTGGATAACACCTACTTTAAACAACACGCCTATTTATGTAAAGTGGGATGGAAAAGTTAGCGGTACTTCGGGTTTACTTAGCCCATGTGGTTTGCGATACGATAGTACATTTACTTTAAATACTTTAAAATATGCAACTCTAAGAGATAATAGAGATAAAGACCAAAGTGGACTAGCTGTGTTTACCTGCAACGGTGCTAAGTTAGCAGCAGTATATGGCGAAGATGCTTCCACTGCCGTTGTAGCAAGTCCGAGTTGGGACGTAGGTTCTACCATACAACCATTTTGTAAACAAAAATTAATATTGGCTAATGATGATTATGCTCGAACAATAATCAGTCAGCCTGTAACTATACCAATTTTATTAAACGATTTTGGTTTCCTTGCTGTAGTAGATCCTACAACAGTAACTACAATAGGCTTATTACAACCAAGCCATGGTAGTGTAATTATAAACGCTAATGGCTCTATAATTTATACACCTAGTACAGGTTATGCAGGTAAGGATACATTAGAATATAGTGTGTGCTCTACTGGTACGCCAATAGTGTGTGATAAAGCTACAGTGTATATAGATATAAGCACTTGCCCAGCACCATTTAACGAAAATGTAATTGCAGGAAAAGTATTTTTAGATAAAAACGACGATGGAATAAATAACGATGGTGGTACAGGTGTAGCAGGTGCTAAAGTATATTTATACATAGATGGTAACTGTAGTGGTACTCCATCTGCTAACGAATTAAAAGACTCGATAACTGTAGATGCATCTGGCACTTACCAATTTATTACTTACCCAGAAAAATTTGTAGCCGATGACTTTGATGGGGCAGCTGGTGTAAGAACATGTGCCAATGGTACAGATGGTAGCGCTTCTTGGTTGAGTGATTGGACAGATATTGGTGACCCATCTACAGGGTTTTGTAACACCACTCAATCAGTTGGTAACACAGATGCCGAAATTATAAAAGACGGCGCATTTACAAATGCCATCAGATTAAAAGATAATAATGTTTCGGTAACAAGAACGGTAAATTTATCTGGTGCTGCTTATGCATTCCTTTCATTTTCTTACAGAAGAAAAAGCGCATCACTAGGAGTTGGTAGAGATATTATTGTACAAGCATCTTCTAATGGAGTTTCTTTTGGTACGGTGTTTACAATAGCTGGCGATGGTAATACCGATGCTAATTATGTAACGATTTACAATCAAGATATAACAGCTTTTGCAGCACCTACCACTTACATTCGTTTTTTAACAAATAATAATGTAGCTGATGCAGATACAGTGTATATTGATAATGTAAAAATTCAGTACATCAGTTATCCAATTTGTTATATTACTAGATTGGATGCATCTACCATACCTGTATATCATCATGGTACTACTGTATTACAACATACGCTTACAGCTAGTGGTTCGCAAACTTGTTTGGCACCTTATGATTTTGGTATTGCAAAAAACCATGTAACTATTAGTGGTACATTATTTCGTGATGCAAATGGACTTACCGATAATAAAGTAAATGGCATACCAATGGGTACCGTTTCTGGTAATACTATGTATGCATATTTGACCGATTCTACAGGTAAAGTTGTACGTAAAACTACTGTAAATGCAACCACAGGAAACTATGTATTTACTGATGCTGATGTGATTACAAATTATGTACTTCAACTTTCTACCATGAGTGTGAACACAGGAGATGCTCCTCCTTTAGATGCTGGATTAGATGGCTTACCAAATAGTTGGACACACACTGGAGATGCATTTGGTAGAAACAATTTAGCTGGTACTGGTATAAAACCTGGTTTACCTTCAGCTTCAATATTTGTAAAAACATTAAACACTAATATTGACTCTGTAAACGTTGCACTAGAAACCTTACCAGATTCAGATAACAGAAGTTTATCATACCCATTAAACATAGCTGGTGTACAATACCCTATAACTGGTGGGCTTACAGGTAACGATGCAGAAGATGGAATTTTAGGAGCTGGCAAAACGTATAAAATTACTGAATTGCCAATTGGTTCTGTATTATATTATAATGATATAGAAGTTACATTAAACCAAATTATCACATCTTTTAATCCTGCGTTGTTAGTTATTGACCCAGATGGAAGAACTACTTTAGCTACATTCAAGTATGCCTCTATGGATGCTGCAGGATTATTTGACCCAACTCCTGCAACAGTATTTGTAACATGGTCATCTGTTGTACCTGTTTCACTTCTTAGCTTTGATGGTAAGTTAAACAAAAATGAAGTAGTGCTAAATTGGGTATCGACCTCTGAAATAAATGTAAAACATTATGAGGTGGAGCGAAGTGCAGATGGTACAAGTTTTACAAAACTAGCTACCGTAATTGCCAAAGGAAAATCAAATAGTATTACCAACTACGATTTGATAGATGATAAACCGCTTAACAATACAAGTTACTATCGCCTAAAAATTGTAAACAATGATGGTAATTTTGAATACAGTAAAAAAATAAAAATTCTTACAGAAAGTACTTTAAGTTTAAAAACTATTGTTTCTCCAAATCCTTTTGTGAATAAAATAGATATTTCAATTAAGCTTTCGCAAAACTCAAATGTTGACATAAAAATTATGGATGTTACAGGCAAAGTAGTTTTAAATAAAATTATAAACGCTGTAAAAGGAGTAAATGTTTTCAGTATTTCTGAAATAGAAAAATTGCAATCAGGAATCTACATCATGCATATTAACACCGATGATGGACAGTTTATAGAAAAACTGATAAAAAATAAGTAACTCAAACACTCAATAAAAAACCTTGCAAATTTGCAAGGTTTTTTTTATTGAAAAAGTTAGGTTTATCTTAGATAAAATTCATTCTTTCAAAGCTATTACCCAAAATTGTTTTATCATCTACACCCAGCCATTTATTTAAGACAGTAGCATACACATTTCTAAAATCTACTTTGTGTTTGAGGTCGCCTTCGTTTAGGTCTGATAAGTCGGGCATTTCATTTAATAAGCCTTTTTGTTTTATACCACCCCCTATAAAAAACATATTGTTTGCAGTGCCATGGTCGGTACCATTGCTGGCGTTCTGTGCTACACGGCGGCCAAATTCAGAGAAAGTCATCATAAGGACATCATCAAATCGTCCATTGCTTTTCATATCTGTTGTAAATGCTTTTACAGCATCGTTTAATTCATCAAATAATCTTTTTTGCTGCTGCTCTTGCCCTGCATGCGTATCAAAACTGCCTAATGAAACATAGTATACTTTTGTATTTATGTCAGATAATATAAGTGATGATATGGTTTTTAAATCCTTACCTAATTGTGTAGTAGGGTATGCTTGTGAGGTTGGGTGTAACTTGCTTTGTTGAAAAATATAATCTGCACTGCTAATGGTTTCGCTCATCGTTTTGTAGAGGTAATCTACCGTATCTTCTGTTTTGCTATGTGCTGTATTTATATCTTTAAAAAACTTTTCTCTGCTGGTGCTATAGAGGCTTCGTGGGTCTTTAAATGCTAGCCCTTTACTTTCTTCACCTTTTAAAGCAAGGCTTAGCATACTATCTAATTCCAATGCTTGCGTAGGTTTGTCGCAACCCTTGCATTGTGCATCTAAATAGCGCCCTACCCAACCTGTGTTTATATACTCATTGCTGCCACTTGCGCTATGCCATATATCCATACTGCGAAAGTGTGAGCGATCTGGATTTGGATAACCTACATTGTTTAAAATAGATAAACTACCATCATCATACAATCCTTTGAAAGCAGCTAAGGACGGGTGCAAACCAACCTCATTTGTAAGAGCAAGTGCTTTGTCTTTTGCAATACCAATCGTACGCCTTTCTTTATAATAAATATCGTTGGTAACAGGTATTACAGTATTCAACCCATCGTTACCACCACTAAATTGTATAACTACTACTACCTTATTACCTGCTGGTACATAGTTTGGTTTTTCAAATGCTTTTAAAAACTTAGGCATCATCATAGTGGCTGTGGCTAGCGAACCTACTTGTATAAAACTGCGGCGTTTGAGTAACATGGCAAAATATTTAAAGCCCCCTAAATCCCCCGAAGGGGGACTTTGAAGCCTGTGATTATTTAAAGAATTTAATTTTTACAATCTTTTTGTCTTACATCTAAAATCTTACATCAACACAACTGATACTCTGGTGTACTCATTACATTTATCACAACACTTTTTATGAAATTCTCTCTATTCTCGTTATTGTAATAATTTGCTAATACATTATCTGCTATTCGTCCTTTTGTTTGTAGCAATGAATCTATAATTGTATTAGCAAGTTTTGGTCTTGCTGTAGATTCAAAATTTTTATTTACAATATTCCAATTAATGATTGAGCTTGCACCTGTTTTACTAAACACTGCTCTTTTTCCAATACGCATTTTTCTCTCTTCAGACATGCCCATGTTTGTATCATCATCTGATTTGGGTTTTATTTCTATAGTATCTTTGGAGCTTAGTGCTTGCGGTATTTGCAGGCGCACCATCAGTGTGCTGCTATCTATCCAGTTTTTGCCGCCAGGCCAGCCTGCTACATTTGGTGGGTAAAATAATATTTGTCCGAGCACTCTTTGAAACAATAGTTGTGCATCATCATTATCCATAGTAAGTGGTAAAAATCTTCTTATGCCTACCATCAACTCTACAGGTGATTTTATTTTTGTGCCAATATTTTTTTCATCATAAAACCAATCACTGGTAAAAATATCTTCGAGCAATTTTTTTATATCATAATTATTTTTGAAAAAACGTTTGGCTAAATATTGTACATTGGTATCATCTACTTTTTCGTTCACAAAAAATTTGTACATTTTTTTGCAAATAAAATTGGCCGTTTGTGGGTTCTTCAATAAAATATTTAACACATCATCTCCATCATAATTTCCTGTTTGCCCCAATACCGTTTTGCTATCTGCATCATGTGTTCTTTTCTTAAAATCAAATGCACCATCTTTATCAAAATTCCAGCCTGTAAAGGCTCTTGCAGCTTCTTTTACATCCGTTTCAGTATAATTACCTCTGCCTAGTGTAAAGAGTTCCATTACTTCTCTAGCAAAGTTTTCGTTAGGATGGCCTTTTCTGTTTTGCTGGTTATTTAAAAATTGAAGCATAGCAGGAGATTTACTTACTGCACGTAACATATCTCCAAAATTACCCAATGCATTTTCTCTTATGATATTAAATACATCTTGCGAATACATGGCATTTCTTGAACGACAAGCAAAATGCCCATGCCAAAAAAAAGTAAGTTTTTCTCTTAGTTGTGCTTTGCTGTTTATCATATTATTGAGCCAAGCAATGTTCATATATTTTAAATCATCCCTGTATTGTACAACTAATAATTTTCTAGTAATA
>JAYVID010000018.1:0-13260 GCA_043770525.1 Ferruginibacter sp. | reverse complement strand
AAATCTTATACCAAAAGGAATATTTGGTACACTTTCTTTTAAACTTGAAACCCTTTGACGGCCTCTCGATAAAAAATTATTGAAAGCAAAACAGCTATTTGGTTCATTTACTAAAAAAGTATTTTTATACTTTGCGCCCAAGCCAACATAAGGCTCCAACCAAAAACGATTGTCGTTAGTAAGCCTTGCTTGATATCCAACTTTTAAATTAAAACCAATCACTTTTTTTCTAATTTTAAAAGTGGTATATTCTTCATAAGCACTTACATTGTTTACACATTCTCTGCCTATCCAATCCAATACTTTGTTGGTTACATTTTTATAATGCATTTCTGCTTCCACATAAAATCGTTTACTTTCACCTGAGTAATATCGAATAGCAGGTCTTAATATTACACCTCCTGTTTTTTCTAATCTACCTTGATAAAAACTATTAAAAAAAACATATCCCATATCTATTGAATAAGCAAAATTATCTTTAAATCTTTTTTCATAGCCTACAGAAAAGTTTGTTTCAAAAGGATCAATCAAACTTGTAAAATTTACTCGTATTAATTTATCTTTGGCAAACAGCTCCTGCTTTTTTTGTGCAATTGATTGTAGTATTAGAAAACAACATACAAAAGATATAAGTGTATATTTCATTAGGGTTTTATAAGAGGTTACAATTTTTTAATAATTCTACAACCCAAGGTTATGTTAGGCAAAATTTCTTTTTTTATATTGGAGGTGATAACTTCACTTATATTATTTGATATACCATAACAGCTATTAGGTTCATTTTCTAAATAGGCATTATTAAAGATAACACCAACTCCTGCGTAAGGTTCTGCACTCAAATTGTATTTTTTTAAAAGCCATTTTTGTGTGCCTATTATTATATTCAAGGTTGGCGATTTTTTTACGAATTTGAATTGTTTGTATTCATCAAAGCTTGGCACTTCATTTACGCAGTTTTTTCCTAACCAATCAGTAACGGTAGTTGTTACTTTAGTCAAAAATATTTTAGATTCTAATTCTAAAAAAAATTTCTTTTTAGGGTAATACCTAAGGCTTGGTTTAATGTACATTCCTCTACTTTTTGCAAATACATTTGGGTTGGTTACTCCGTAAAATGTATACCCAGCATCTAAAGCAATTGCCAGGTTATTTTTTACAAAATACTGGTATCCAAAAGATATACTACCATCTTGTAAAGGAAATAAATCTGAAATATTAAACCTAACTATTTTATCTTTTGCTTCTAAATCTTTCCACTTTTGAGAAAAAGTATTTTCAGCCAATAGCAAACAACATAAACTTATAACAAGTAACTTCATTAAATAATTTTAGTAATAAAAACAGGGGTTTTTCTAATGGTTATATCAAACAAAACAACTCCGTCTTTTGTCCAAGCTATTAATGTATTTCCATAAGGTATTACATCGTAAAACCAATCTTGAGATCGAACATTACTTATAAATACAGGTTCATATTCCTTAGCAATATTATACACATTTAATCCTGTTTGCGTTGCCACATACAAGGCTGAGTCTGCAAAGCCTAAGCCATAGGGTTCTTGCAATGGTCTAAAAGTTTTTTGCACTGGATTTTGAATATCTCTAATATCATAAACAGCTAAAATACTTTGTGTTCCACCTCCACAAGCACTATTGGTTCTAAGTGTAGCATAAGCTACTGTATCCCTTGCTATTACTGGGTCGCACCTTCTTAATACGTTAGGAGATATTGCTGTACTTAGCTTTTGTGGCAACTCAGGATTAGCAATTGAAAAAATATAAACAACACTTGTACTACCAATAAATAATTTGTCTTTAAAAGGATAAATGGTTTCAATTTCAAAACCAACCGGTACTGTGTTCTTTAAAATAGGATTGGTTAAATCAGCTATGGAAAACACTTTTAAACTAGCCTTATCTACCGTATATAAATAATTGCCTACAATGGTAAACCTTGCAGTGCTGCCTCCTGTGCCAGTAGCATTGCCGCCGTTAGAAAAAGAACTGGAATCTGAACTAGCTTTATCACAACTAAACGGTATTGCAATAATAAACAAGTACAATATTGCTATTAAATATTTTTTCATTTTGTATCTTTTTTTCTTTAATAAAATTTCTAAGAAATATCTATCTTTTGCATGCAGGCGTAGGTATTGTTTTTTGCTCCCACCCTACTACCAATCCTTTGGTTTTATCTACACATTCAAAAAAAACATTTGACACTGGAGGATAATTTTGTTCTATAATTGGAAAGGCATTTTTTACCCTTTTTACTAAATTAGGTGCTACAGGATTAGAAATATCAAACACCAATAAATCGCTTACATTATTACAATATAAATGGCCGCCTTTAATTGCAATTTCAGTACTAAAAGGTACTTTTAAAAATGCTACTTTTTGTGCATTTGCAGGTATCGTGTTATTAATGATGTGGTAACCTTTGTATTGATCATTTTGAAAAATATAATTACCATAGGCATAAATTTTGCCTGCACTTGTAGTTGCAGTAGGGCCTTGTAGTGCCACAGATTCTATTTCGGTAGGTTGTGCATAAATTGGCACAAAGGAAAGTCTATTGGCATTGCTATTTTGGTTCTTTACATCGTTTATGCAAGATCCTAATACAAGAGTTAGTAGAAAAAGGCTAGAACATCTCATAACTATGATTTTATAGATAGATGCTAATAAAATATTGTTCGCTGCTTCAAAAAATAATAATTGTTAAATATTTTTAAATTACCTGTTAATCCCTATAATTTAAGGCTGGTTTTCTATCACCCAGCAATGCCTTGTATTGGTAATTGCCTTTTGTTTCTATAAATTCTGCTTTTGCTTTTTGTATTAAAGATGGGTTTGTAAATAACTCAATAGCTGTAAATGCCAATGTTTTCGCTGCTACCATCATGCCCTTAATGCCAATATCCGTACCACCACATGCTACCGCTTGCCAGCTATGTGCACTTGTGCCTGGTACCCATGTAGCTGTTTCTACCCCTACAGTCGGCACTACATAGCTAACATCGCCTACATCTGTAGAACCTTGGTTTTTTTCTAAGTGTATAGCTTTTACAATAGCTGCTGAATCTATTGGGGTGGCTTTATCTAAAAAACTCGTTTGTATTTTTTTTGCAAAAATATTTTCTTCGATTGTGTATGTTACGCCACCCACTTTTTCTAAATTGCTTTGCATGTTTAACGCAAGTGTTTTATTAATGAGTAGGTCGTGTGTGCCACCAATTATTTCGTAATCCATTTTTGTGCCAGTGCCCAATGCTGCACCTTCGGCTGCTTTTATTACTCTATCAAAAATAGATACCGCTAATGCTCTTTCAGGATTGCGAACATAATAATATACTTCTGCAAATTCAGGTACCACATTGGGTGCTTTACCGCCATTTGTAATTACATAATGTATACGGGTTTCTTGTGGTATATGTTCCCTCATCATATTCACCATATTATTCATAGCCTCTACAGCATCTAAAGCAGAGCGCCCTTTTTCAGGCGAACCAGCAGCATGTGATGCAATGCCATAAAATCTAAACTTAGCAGATTTATTAGCCAATGCACTTGTATAAATTATCGAATTATTATCGCTTGGGTGCCAATGTAAAGCGATATCTACAGCATTAAACAGCCCTTCTCTCACCATGTACACTTTTCCACTTCCTCCTTCTTCTGCAGGGCAACCAAATACTTTTATAGTACCTTTTATTTTTCCAGCTTCTAATAATTTTTTTACAGCAATACCCGCAGCTACCGAGCCTGTACCAAATAAATGATGTCCACAAGCGTGTGCACTTGTTTTATTGGCAATAGCTGTTTTGACAGGAGAATTATCTTGAGATAAACCAGGCAATGCATCGTACTCCGCCAATATTGCAATTACAGGAGAGCCACTACCATACGTAGCTACAAATGCTGTGGGCATGCCTGCTACACCAGCTTCTACAGTAAAACCATTCTCCTTTAAAGTGCTTTGTAATAGTGCTGTACTTTTATTTTCTTTATAACCCAGCTCTGCATAATCCCAAATATTTAAGGCTATTTTTTTATACGAGTCATAACCAGCCTGTATTGTTTTAGCAGATTCTGTTTTTAAAACATCGTTTGTTTTGGTTACTGCACTTTTTTGTGCAAAAGCATTACAGCAAATTAGAATAAATAAAATAGAGAAGATATTTTTTTTCATATTTTTTTTATTTGATAAGAAAGAACAAGTTAAATATTATCTACCAATACATGATGTATAAAAATAAAGATTTAATAGCAACTATTAATTAAAGCCAAGTAATCGTTTGAACTTTTTTTAAATGTAGTGGTTTCGCTGTTAGTACTTTTATACAAAGAAGGTTGTTTTGTAAAATTCTCCCGAAGTGAATATAGCAGAAATTTGATATTATGATAATTAAATCTTCTACACATTGGTTCTAACTTATTAGCTCTATAAGATAATTTAACTCAAATACCTTTCCCTCACTACCCCCAAATGATGCAACTCATGCCCACATATAATCCATGCGAGTGCACGTACGGTTGTGCTTGTATTGCCTGCTATGCCTGCTCGCTTGCATGTATCTGCAGATTGGTTATTAAAAAATGCAAGTGTAGATTGTCTAGTGGTTTTGTACTCTTTCAATAATTTTTTTATTGGCATAGATGAGGCCTTAGCAGCTTTTGCAAATTCATTTTCATCAAAAAATGGTTGTGCAGTTTTATCGTGGCGGGCAAAGCGCATGGCTCTATACACAAATACTCTTTCACAATCTATAAGATGTTGTATAATATCTTTTATAGTCCATTTGCCTTCTGCATAAGCTGTGGTAAGTTGTAGTTCGGTTAAGGATAAAATTAGCAGCTCTATTTCTTTTGCATTATTTTTTAATTGATTTAATACGCTTGTATTTTCATTTACCAATTTTATAAAACTTCCGTAATAATCGGCATGTTCAAACTGGGTTGGTTTTGTAATTTTTTTCATTGAGCAAAAGTATAGAAGTTTATTGTTTGTTCAACCCGCTTTGGGGTTGCTTTTGCTACGCAAAAGCCCACGGGTTTCACCCGTGGTTACTCAAGGTGAACCCCACTGGGGTTCGTTGTAATTTTGAAGTTTACAACAGTTTTTCAATTTTCTTTAAAGCATACTTTCAGCATTACTATTTTATCTGAACCAAATCATACCATATTCTTTTACTGTAATGAAAATAAAAAAAGAGGGTGCAAAAAAATTGCAACCTCTTTTTTTATTATTAATAACGAAGCTTATTTCATCACCATTATTTTAGCCATCTGTGTTTCTGTTTCGGTTTGTATTTTTACAAAGTACATACCGTTTGCAAGCGTACTCACATTTAAAGATTGTCTATTTTCGCCTTCATTAAATGTTGCAGCTTTTTTCAAAACCACAGTACCCGTTTGATTAGTGATTATGATGTTTGCTTTTCCTGCATCTTTCATTTTAAATTGCAAATTAGCAACGTAACCAACTGGGTTTGGAGATACAGATATATCATTATTTAATTGTGCATATACTTCAGTAGCGCCCCTTGTAGCCGTACCCAATTGTACTTTTAGTGTGTAACAAGTCGTTGTACTATTTGCACCATTGTAACCATATACTCTTACGTAATATGTGCCAGCAGTATATGTACGTGTAATGGTTTCGCTAGTTGTACCTCCATTTTGAGCAATAGCCAATTGCGTTGTTCCATTACTACTATATAAGCGAATATCATAATCGCCAGGTAAAGTAGATAATGTAATGGTAGCTGTACCGCCAGTAGTTACTACAAATTTGTAATAGTCATTATCTGTTGTGGTGTTTATTAAACCTTTAATATCTGTATTGAAAGGAATAGTGGCAGCGCCAGCTACTGTACCATTTGTACTTACATCATAAGTACCAGGGCAAGTATTTACCACTACAGCAGTTGTTGTAAACTGTGCTTGTGTATATGCACTACTTAAACCTACAGCTGTACAATTTGCACGCACTCTCCAATCGTATGCAGAAGATGCAGCTAAACCAGTAATACTTCTAGATGTAGTTGTAGAAGCTGTTGCAGCGTTTGTCCATGCAGTAGCCGATGCTAATTTATAATCTACATCATAGCTTGCTGCACCACTTACTGCTGACCAACTTACTGTAGCACCGCTACTTGTAATAAAAGCAGATGTAAGCCCAGTAGGTGCATTACAACTAGCAGGCGAAGTGGTTGTAAATTGAGCAGCTACAAAATTTCCTGTGCCAGATGCGCAAGTTGCTTGTACTCTCCAATCGTATAAAGAACCTTGTGTAAGGCCTGTTAAATTTGCGGTTGTAGCAGTTTGTGCAGTAGCCAAACTTGTCCACGCTACAGATGAATTTAATTTATACTCTACAGCATAACTTGTAGCATTAGCCACAGCATTCCAACTAATCGTAGCTGTATTATTACCTATTGCAGATGAAGCTAAACCTGAAGCATCGCCACAAGCCACAGCACCGCCAATGGTAAAGTTGCTATTGCTAATATCAAAGAAAATATTACCAACTGCTTCTACTTTTATTCTTGCAGTTGTAGATGGAGTAGTAGGAATAACCAACGCTTCTGTACCATCGTTTGGCGTACTTGCTACCAACACTGTTGGGAATGTTAATCCACCATCTGTACTCAAACTAATTTTTACATTTGCACAACTTACCGGTGCAGCGGTTGTATTATTTACACTCCAAGTTATGTTTTGCGAAGCGCCACCAGCCCATGTTACTGCAGTGTTTGGTGCAGTTACTGCAAATGGCCCAGATGTATTACTAACAGTTACTACCGCATCGGTAAATTGTGTTTGCCCAATACTTAATGGAGCAGTAGAACTGTACGGAGCATTATCTCTTACAGTTAATCTAAAATTTAATGTTCTAGAAACTGAGCTTAAAGCTTCTGTATTTGCACCTGCATCACCACCTGCATTTGGACCACTAATTAGTGCTCCTGCAAGTATGGTAGATAATTTTGGAAATAAACGAGTGCCAGATGTTGTAGGTGGAAATGAAATCCAGTTTGGCCCCGTAGCTTTTGTAGCACTAGCTACGCTACTTGCGCCAGATACGGTAGAATTGTCATTTTGTTCCCACGAATAGGTAAGCACATCACCAGCATTACCATCGGTAGCTGAGCCTGTAAGGGCAAACGGCGTGCTGATGGGAATTGTAAAATTGCCAACCGCCGCCACAACTGGTGTAACATTAGCCATTGACGATGTTATAGGGCAAGTTTTTGTAGCTAAGTTTGCTTGTATTTGTGCAATGCTTGCTTGATGAAACACATCAATAGAATGTGGTGCTACATCTTGTGCTGTAATACCAGCATAACCCATTACAGTAATACCAGATCCTACTTCTTTGTTTACACCTGTACCCTCTAACGATTGTGAGAAAGTATGGTTGCCTCCAAGCTGATGACCAACTTCGTGTGCCACATAATCTATATCAAAGTTATCTCCTTGTGGAATACCATCGTTGGGAGATGTGATTCCACTTCCTTTAGATCCATTTACACATACACAACCTATACAGCCTGCATTACCACCACCACCACTGGCTCCAAACAAATGACCTATATCATAATTTGCTTCACCAATATTAGCCGTTAGAGTAGATTGTAACTGTGCATTCCACTGGCTCAATGTTGTTGAGTATGGATCTGTAGCAGGAGCATAATAAATAACCGAAGTTGAGCTTGCAACAAGATTTAAATGCAATGCCAGATCTTTTTCATACACTCCATTACAACGAGTAAGTGTGTTATTAAAAGCCGCAAGTACTAAACCTACTTGTGCTGAGCTTGTGGCACCAAAATAATTGGCATATTCTCCATTACAAGATTGAGCAAGCCGCATTGTTTTTAAATCGCCACCAGATCTCGCTGCTATACCCGCATTGTTTACCTGTGTATTTAAACTTGTAGCTAAGTCTGCATCTGGTGTAGCGCATCTCCAAGCTAGCTCTCCTTTATTTCTTTGAGATTTAAAAACAGCATATACACTATGATCTTTTGAATAAGGCTCTATAAATTCGTTCTCTTTATCTGTTCTAAAAACCATTGTTTGTACGCCTTGGGGAGACATACTTAATTTTAAAGTAGCAGATTTATCTGTAATACCTTTACCAGAGTAAGCCCTAATTTCTGGAAACTGTGCTTGCAAAGCTGGTTCAAAATTAGATGCTTCAAAAATTTCAAATTGCTCTATGTTACCATCAGCATTTGGCAAAGAAATTACTGTGGAATGTTTTGTAGATCTATTACCTACAATAGAAAATGCCTCTTGCTTAAAAGAAGCAGCATTTAAACTAAATAGTTTAAACGATGTAGGAAAAGATGATCTTGCAACTGCCTTATCTGTAAGAATGCTAGTTCGGCTTGCATTTTCTACAGACCAAAATTGATCTGCTTGTGCAAAACCTGTAATAGCAATCATTACAAAAGCCATAGAAAATAAAACGACTTTTTTCATAATAAATGTTTTGTTTAAAAAATAGAGAATGCTAAATCTAAAACTATTATTTATAAAAAAAGTAATTGAAGGGCTAAATGTTAATATCTTTTTAACATTTTTTATACATGCTATTTATAATTAGTAACTTATAAAATACAAGATGTTAGATTTTTAGATAAAACTAAAAAGATGCTAGAAAGAAAAATTATATTTTTAAAATCTTGTGTCTAATAATCTAATTTCTAAAATCTAAGTATAATAGTATGTAAAATTATGAAACTGAATTTGCTTAAAAATATATTGCAAAATTTCCGCTTCAATCTATTGCATAATAAAAGATGATAAAAGATTTTCTGCTGAGCATAGCCCTGATGGGCAGTAGTAGCTCTTGCACAGCATAAACTTTACATTACAAAACTACTTGCGTGTAAGACTACTACAGACAGCAGGGAAACAAATGTTCAGTAGCATTACTGTAGTTCATGCTCCAAAAAAAGACAGACGATTTTTAGGCATTAGATATTAGAAAAAAAGACACAAAAAAAAGAAAATAACTTTCTAAATCTTGTGTCTAATATCTTGTATCTAAAATCTTATATCTAATTCCTCAACGGCTTCCCAGTTTTTAAAATACTCTGTATTCTTTCCAAGGTTTTCTTTTCGCCTGTAAGGCTTAGGAATGCCTCTCTCTCTAGGTTTAAGAGGTATTGCTCACTTACGAGTTGTTGTTCGCTAAGGTCGCCGCCACACATTACATACGCTAGTTTTTTTGCTACAGTTACATCATGGTCGGTAGCGTACTTGCCTTTGTGCATACCGTTTATGCCCGCATACATAGCACCCAAACCACTGCGCCCAAGCACTTTTATATCGGTACGTTGCACAGGCATTACATAGCCATCGTCGTATAAATTTATCACAGCTTTTTTTGCATCTGCAATTCTTCTACCAATATTTATGCTTACTTCGTCAATGCCTTTGCGGTATATTCCAAGGTCGTACGATTCATAAGCAGAGGTAGCCACTTTTGCTGTTGCAATATTTAAAAAGCGATTGGTAAGTGTAATTGTTTCGGGCTCGCCTGCATGCATTTCGTCTGCTGCTCTCAAAATAAATTCTTTTGTGCCTGCTCCGCCAGGTATAACGCCGATGCCAACTTCTACTAGGCCTGTGTATGTTTCTGCTGCAGCTATTACTTTATCTGCATGCAAACTCATTTCGCATGCACCACCAAGCGCAAGCCCGTGAGGTGCTACCACCACAGGTATAGAAGAGTATCGCACACGCATAATCGTATTTTGAAATTGGCGTACCGCCATATCTATCTCATCAAAATCTTGCTCTAGGGCAAGCATAAAAATCATACCCACATTTGCACCTGCGCTAAAGTTGGTGCCTTCATTTGCTATCACCAAGCCTTTGTATTTTTCTTCAGCAAGTGTTATAGATTTGTTTATACCTTCCAGCACTTCGCCACCAATGCTTCCCATTTTTGTGTACCATTCTAATCCTAAAACATCGTCGCCTAAATGATATGCACGACATGCACTGTTTTTCCAAACAGTTTCGTTTTCAAAATTACGCATTACAATAAATGCTTCTCCGCCCGGCATTACTTTGTAATCTCCGCTTGCAATATCGTAGCAATATCTTTTTCCTTTTTCTGTTTTGTAAAATGTCTTTATTCCTTTTGCAAGCATGTCATCCACCCAAGTAGCCACGCTACAACCTGCTGCCTTCATGGCTTCTACGGTTTTAGCTACACCTAGTGTATCCCAACTTTCAAAAGCACCTATCTCCCAACCAAAGCCCGCCATCATACCATCATCTACTCTATATATTTCATCACTTATTTCGGGTATGCGATGGCTTATGTAGGAGAACAATGCATGGTGAAACGAACGATAAAATTCTCCAGCTTTATCTTGCCCAGCATTCAATGCCTTCAATCTTGTTTTTAAATCTTCAATGGGTTTTGCAGCTTCTAGTGTTGCAAACTTTGCTTTTTTGCGTGGCTCGTATTCTAATGTTGTTAAGTTTAATACATCAATATCTTTTGCACCATCAGCACTTTTTGTTTTCTTAAAAAAGCCTTGCCCAGTCTTATCTCCTAGCCAATTATTTTCTACCATTTTGGTAAGCCAAGCAGGAATATTAAAAATATTTTTTGCCTCATCGTTGGGGCAATTTGCTGCAACACCATTGGCTACTTTTACCAATGTATCTATGCCCACAACATCAGCCGTACGAAAGGTTGCAGACTTTGGCCTGCCAATAATTGGCCCAGTAAGGGTATCTATTTCATCAATAGACAAACCCAATTTTTCCATACTATTCATGATGGCCATCATGCTAAATACACCGACACGATTTGCAATAAATGCAGGTGTATCTTTTGCAAGTACAGTCGTTTTGCCAAGGTACAAATCACCATAGTTCATTAAAAAATCTACCACATCTGCGTCTGTATGTGGGGTAGGTATTATCTCCAACAAACGCAAGTATCGTGGCGGATTAAAAAAGTGTGTACCACAAAAATGTTTTTTAAAATCATCGCTTCTGCCTTCCGCCATCGTATGTATAGGTATGCCAGAAGTGTTAGATGTTATAAGCGTTCCGGGCTTTCTGTATTTTTCTACATCTGCAAAAACGAGTTGTTTTATATCGAGCCTTTCTACTACTACTTCTATAATCCAATCTGCCGTGGCAATGTCTTTCATATTGTCTGTAAAATTGCCTGTAGTTATTTTCTTCACTACATCTTTGGTATATAACGGCGATGGATTAGATTTAACAGCTGCTGCCAAAGCATCGTTTACTATTTTGTTTCTTTCTGCAGGTTTTGCATCGTCGGCAATATCTTTTGGTAGAATATCTAATAGCAATACAGGCAAACCTATTCCTGCAAAATGACAAGCAATGCGGCTTCCCATAACACCACTTCCTAATACGGCAACTTTTTTTATTGTACGTTTCATATTTTTTATTTTTTTGCTCCCAGATTTTTTTGATTTACTCCGATTTTTGTTGAGTAATTTTTTATGAACCAAGAGACTATTTTCTTTTATTTTGATGTTTTAATTTTTGCTCCCAGATTTTTCAAATTAACTCTGATTATTTTCTTCATCTACGAAAAATCCGTTTAATATGCGAGCTTAATTTTTTACTTTAATGAACTATTTATTATTCTTACCAAACTTTGTTTTTCTACTAAACTACTAACATTAAAATTTACCAAAAAACCTATTTTCATACCTGACAATTTTAGATAATTAGTCATCTGCTTTTTGTGAACATCCAGCAACTCGGTTACTGATTTTAATTCGATTATTACCAATTCATTTACTGTAACATCAATTCTGAATCCTAATTCTAACTTAATGTTATCATAAAATACAGGTAATATGACTTCACTTTTTGCATCCAAATCAAGTAGCAATAACTCATGCATCAATGCTGCTTTATAAACACTTTCAAACAATCCAGGGCCTAGTTTGGAGTGAACCCTAAAAATTGCACCTCTAATTAAATATGTTAAATCATTCAACTCCAAAATATAAATAATTTTATTTTGTTACCAATCTGCGAAAATCAGAAAAATCTGGGAGTATAAAAATAGTTAGTTAAACAACTATTTTTATAAATCGAAGTTAGCATTTTTAATTTACGGGCAAAATGAAATTTTTAAGTAGTAGCATTGACAGCGGAAATTCTTATAAACTTTGGTTCCCTGCTATCCGTTTCTCCCGACACAAGTGTCGGGATCCACTTCTATCAGGGCTAGTTTCAGCAACAAATCATTAATCATCTTTTATTGTGCAATAGATAGATTATGGCAAGAAACGGGTTCTTTATTAAATATTTTAATTGCATTTTTACAAAAAAAAATTATGATGAACAATTTTCAAATAAAAGCATTGGCATACAATCAATTTGCTAATTTATTTTTAGCTAGCGATGATGATTTAAAAGATATTGGAGCTTTAAAAATGATTGTAAACGAACACCCAGGTTTTCCATGCAGGGTGAGTTTGCAAGATGCTACTATTGGAGAAGAGGTTTTGCTACTGCCATTTAAACATCATAAAACCGATTCACCTTATCAATCTACGGGTGCAATATACATTCGTAAAAATGCTGAAGAATCATTGCTTGCTGTTAATGAAATTCCCAAAATGCTTTT
The DNA here is from genome assembly GCA_043770525.1 of Ferruginibacter sp. Taxonomy (GTDB): domain Bacteria; phylum Bacteroidota; class Bacteroidia; order Chitinophagales; family Chitinophagaceae; genus Ferruginibacter. The sequence goes on along the minus strand of JAYVID010000018.1, from coordinate 603 downwards.
ACATAGGTTAGTTTCATTGCGCTGTTATAACAAAGATGGTATGATGATAGATGCAAGTGTAGTAGAAGGAAAAACAACTAAAGAAGCGTTGCAAGAATTATTTACTAATAAAGAAATTGATTACATACATATACATAATGCAAAGCCCGGTTGCTATAATTGTTTGGCAGAAAGGGTTTGAAAATTACCCCTATGCTTTTATCTTCCTAAAAACCATCCAAGCCGTAACTGCCAGCACTACTCCTATAACCACAAGTATAGGATAATTTAATACCCGCTTCACTTCATCATTACTTACAATGGCACCGCCAAGTGCTGCTATTATGCCTGTACTCAATTGCTGTATGCTACTATTTATTATTAAAAAAGAGCCACGCTCTTCGCTAGTAGCTGTGCTAGTAATTTGTGCACTTCCCACCACCATTCTGCTGCCACTAAAAACAAACAAAGTAGAAAACACAGGAATAACAATCCATAAATTATTGGTAGCTAAATTGGGCAATACTAGCAATGGAATAAATGATAAAAAACTAAGAATGGTAAAAATTAATAGTCTGCCATATTTATCACTTAGCTTACCTACTTGTGGGCTGCAAACCACAG
>JAYVID010000017.1:0-2999 GCA_043770525.1 Ferruginibacter sp. | reverse complement strand
CAAATTACATTTCACCACCAAACATGCTAACGAGGCTACCGTTACACACAACTGGTACGTTGTGGATGGTACTAATCAAACCGTGGGTCGCATGTGTGCTAAAATTGCCGCAATACTTAGAGGTAAAAATAAAGCATACTACACCCCACACGTAGATTGTGGAGATTACATTATTGTTACAAACTGTGAAAAAGTTGTTTTTTCTGGTAACAAAATGGAAGACAAAGAGTATTTAACTTTTAGTGGTTACCCTGGAGGACAAAAAGGAGAAACTGCAAAAAACTTGCAAAAACGTAGACCAGAAGTAATTATAGAAAGAGCTGTAAAAGGCATGCTTCCTAAAAATCGCTTAGGTCGCCAGATGTACAAAAAACTATTTGTATATGCAGGTGCAGAGCATCCTCATGGTGCACAAAAACCACAAGACTTAAACTTTAATCGTAAATAAAAAGATATGAGATATTAGATTTGAGATACTAGATACCAAATTTGATATTAAATACATAAATATAAAAAATGGAAAAGCAAAAAAACGCAGTAGGTAGAAGAAAAGCAGCTGTAACAAGAGTTTTCCTTAGCAAAGGAGAAGGTGCTATTACAGTAAACGGAAAAGATTATAAAACTTATTTTCCGCTTATTTACTTACAAAATCAATTAGAAGCTCCTCTTAAATCTATTGAATCTATTGATAAATTTAACATCGTAATAAACGCAACAGGCGGCGGTGTAAAAGGACAAGCTGAAGCTGCAAAATTAGGTATAGCTCGTGCATTGCTAGAAGTAAATGCTGAGTATCGCCCCATATTTAAGGCAGCAGGTTTTTTAACCCGTGACTCTAGAGTAGTAGAGCGTAAAAAACCTGGTAAGAAAAAAGCAAGAAAATCATTCCAGTTCTCAAAACGTTAATTGGAAAGATATCAGACACAAGATATCAGATGCAAGATTGCCTCTTTTCAATATCAAGTTTCTTTTATCATGTATCACAATTTTTAAAAAATACTTTAATAATAGATAATGGAAAATACTTCTTTACAACAACAGCTACTTGAAGCAGGTGTTCACTTTGGTCACTTAAAGAAAAAGTGGAACCCTAAAATGCTTCCTTACATTTTTGCAGAAAAGAAAGGTATTCATATAATAGACCTTAACAAAACGGTAGAAGGTTTGCAAGAAGCTGCTGCAGCTTTAAAAGCAGTAGCTCGTAGTGGTAAAAAAATAATGTTTGTTGCTACAAAAAAACAAGCTAAAGAAATCGTACAAGAAAGTGCAAAGCGTGTAAATATGCCTTTTGTAACTGAACGTTGGTTAGGTGGTATGCTTACCAATTTCAACACAGTTCGTAAGAGTGTGAAGAAAATGCAGAGCATCGAAAAAATGCTAAACGATGGTAGCGCAGAAAACCTAAACAAGAAAGAGCGTTTAGAGCTTACTCGTGAGAAAGATAAAATGGAAAAAGTATTAGGTGGTATTGCAAATATTAGCCGTGTACCTTCTGCATTATTTATGGTAGATATAGGTCATGAGCACATCGCATTGGCAGAAGCTAAGCGTTTAAACATTACCACTTTTGGAATGGTAGATACAAACTCTGATCCAAACAAAGTAGACTTTGCAATACCTGCAAACGACGATGCTTCAAAATCTATTGCTATAATAGTAAACTATATTACTGCAGCAATTGCTGAAGGATTAGCTGATCGTCAAAGCAGTAAAGATGATGAAAACAACGACGAGTCTGAAGAAAGTGCAGAAGCAAAAGCAGCTCGCTTTGAAAGCAAGCAAGATGGTGCTGATGATAGAAGACGTGGTGGTGGTGGACGTGGCCCTGGTGGACCAGGCGGTGCTCCAAAACGTAGAGTAGCTGGCCCAGGCCAAGGAGGTAGAAGACCAGCGACTGGAGGTAAGTAAAATCAAATACTTTTCTAGCTGAATATTGAAAATTGTTTGTAGAAAATTGAGCATTTATTAAGTTCAAATTTAAAATATTCAATACTCAATGCTCAACGTTCAATTTTCAAATTGAGAACGTTCAAATTGAAAAAAATGAACATTTAAAAAACATTTAAAATATAAACGCTCCTCAATGTACAAGCAAATAGCTTTTTACTTGGGGAGTTTTTACAAAAACTATAATTATGAGTGCAACAGTAACAGCAGCAGATATAAACAAATTACGCCAAGCTACAGGAGCTGGTATGATGGATTGCCGCAAAGCATTAACAGAAAGCAATAACGATTTTGAAGGGGCTATTGATTGGCTACGTAAGCAAGGGCAAAAGGTAGCTGCAAAGCGTAGCGACCGTGAAGCTAAAGAAGGTGTAGTAATAGCAATGACAACGGCTGATAAAAAAGCTGGTATAGTAATTTGCATTAGCTGCGAAACAGATTTCGTAAGTAAGAATGCAGATTTTGTAGCATTTGCACAAAGTATAGCTGATGCAGCTATAGCTAACAATGTAAAAACTGTTGAAGAATTAAGTGCTGTATCTATAAACGGACAAACAGTAGCAGATATGATAAACGACAAGCTTGCAGCTATTGGAGAAAAAATAGAAATACAAAAATTTGAAAGAGTAGAAGCAGCTTATGTGGCAAGCTACATACATGGTACAAACCGTATGGGTGTGCTGGTAGGTATGACACAAGAAGCAGTAGAAGCTGGTAAAGATGTGGCTATGCAAATTGCTGCAATGAATCCTTTAGCAATTGATGAGTCAGAAATAGACCCAGCAACTATAGCTCGTGAAAAAGAAATAATTATAGAGTTGATAAAAGCAGAAGGTAAACCAGCAGATATGGCTGAGAAAATTTCTGTAGGTAAGTTAAACAAATTTTTAAAAGATAATACCTTGCTGGCTCAACCATTTGTAAAAGACAATGGTAAAACAGTAGCTGAATATTTAAAAGCAACCAATGCAGATCTTGCTCTTACTCAGTTTAAGAGAGTAGCATTAGGATAATATTTATCTAAATAAAAAATAAATAAAAATGGCTTCGAA
>JAYVID010000016.1:0-5153 GCA_043770525.1 Ferruginibacter sp. | reverse complement strand
CCAATATAGCCAACTACAGCATAGAGCAAAGCAACAATGGTACTACGTTTACAGCTATAGGTACACAAGCAGCCATAGCAAACAACAATGGTAACCCAGTGTATAGTTTTACAGATAACAATGCAAGTATAAACAACAACTGGTACAGAATTAAATTTACCACTACAGCAGGAGTAACAGTATACTCAAGTATAGCTATGGTAGGTGCTGTGGCTGAAGAGGCTAATATAAATAAAGTGGCAATTGCGAAAATAAATCCAAACCCAGTAGTAAATGGAAACATTAATTTACAGGTAGAAAATTATCCAATAGGAAACTACAATATTAAAATTGTAAATAATATTGGACAAGCAGTATATAACGCCAATGTAAAAATAAATACTAACAATAAAATTATTAATATTGACTTAAAAGATTTAAGCAAAACAATGTATAAGTTAATTTTAAGAAATGAAACAGGAGAGGAGAAAATATTAAGTTTTATAAATTACTAGTTATTAATTAATAAGTAAAAAAGCCTTTGTACATACATAAAGTACAAGGGCTTTTTTTATTGTTTTTTATTATAATCGATTATACATGAATGAAAAAAAAAATACTACATTTATTAAAAATAAAAAAAGATGTGTAGTTATATTGGTATAAAAGTTTCAAAGGAACAATACATAAAATTAAAGCAAATTGAGAAACAAATAGGTATAATTGCTACATTGAAAACTTTACAAAGTGGTTTTGAATATAAAGATTGGGCAATCATTAAAAAATCGGATAAAAATAAAGAAGAAATTGATATAATAAATGCACATTGGGAATTTATTCCACCTTGGATAAAAACGCAATCTGACTTAGTAGCAAAAAGAAAACAGGGTATACCTTGGTTTAATGCAACGGCAGAAAATTTATTGTCGAGTAAAATGTTTAGACCAGCCGCATTAGAAAGGAGATGCCTGATACCTGTAAGCCATTTTTTTGAATGGAGACAATACAAACATGTAGGAGGTAAGCCAATAAAATATCCTTATTGTATTGGATTGAAAAATGAAAATATTTTCTTTTTAGCAGGAATATACCAACCATGGTTGAATGAAGAAACTGGAGAATCAAAAAATACTTTTGCAATTATTACTACAAAAGCAAATGAGAAAATGGCTGCTATTCATAATACAAAATTGAGAATGCCAACGATTTTGGAAAATGATTTGGCTTATGAATGGATAATGAATGATCTTTCAGAAACTCAAATAAATAAAATTGCCGGGTTCCAAATTTCAAGTAATTCAATAAATACTTTTACCATTGCAAAGGATTTTCGAATTTCAGAGAATCCTTTACAAAAATTTGATTACGAAGGATTAAAGCCTTTAGAATAGGGTATTAATGGAATATTCTATTTAACATAATATTAATTATAGGGTAATATTTGGATAAAGTAATCTTGTCATAAGTTTAATACAAAGTTTAATCAAAAGTTTGTAATAACCATGGTTACTTGTAAAAATTTGTTGAAACTAGAATATTAAAATAAAAAAACGACATCCATGAGTTCTTCATTTCAATTGTACAATTATTTGAAACTATAATTTTTAATTATAGAATAATCAGGAATACTAAATTCTCAATAACCAATTCTCAAAGTATATCTTTGCATGTATGAACATTTCTGCAGAAAATATCCAACAGTATTTAGATAAATTAAACGTAAAACAGCTAAATGAAATGCAATTAGCTGCAATAGAATCTGTTAAAGTAAATAATGAGTTGGTTTTACTTTCTGCAACAGGGTCTGGTAAAACCTTGGCATTTTTGCTGCCTGTCTTAAATTCTCTAGATCCTGAAAATAAAAATGTGCAAGCGCTTATAATGGTGCCAAGCAGAGAATTGGCGTTACAAATAGAATCTGTATTAAAACAAATGCACACAGGATTTAAAGTAACAGCTTGCTATGGTGGCCATAAAAGAGAAATTGAAGAAAATAATTTGATTCAACCACCAGCAATCATTATTGGTACTGCTGGTCGCATGGCCGATCATTTGCGTAGAAATAATTTTTCTACAAATTTTATTAAGTTTTTAGTGCTGGATGAATTTGACAAAAGCTTAGAACTTGGTTTTTTAGAAGAAATGCAATTCATTTTACAATCACTTAAAGTTGTAGAAAAAAAGATGCTAACATCTGCCACTAACTCGGTAGAAATACCAGCTTTTGTACAAATGGCAAACCCTACTACCCTCAATTTTTTGCCAGAAAACCCAACCGAAAATGAAAGCTTGCGTATAAATACTTTGCTAAGTGATGACAAAGATAAATTGCAAACGCTTTTACAATTAATATGCTACTGCAACAATACAAGTACCATTATATTTTGCAACCATAGAGAAGCCGTAGAAAGAACCAGTGCTTTTTTAAACGACCAAGGCATAATAAATGTATTTTACCATGGCGGTATGGAACAACTAGAACGAGAAGTAGCATTAACTAAATTTAAAAATGCAACATCAGATATTTTAGTAACCACAGATCTTGCAAGCCGTGGATTAGATATAGCTAATATTAGAAATATTGTGCATTACCATTTACCACATGTAGAAGCAGAATTTACACATCGCAATGGGCGAACTGCTCGTATGCACACAACAGGTAATGTATATGTAATATGGAGCGAAGAAGAAAAATTGCCAGAATATATTACAAAAAATGCAGCAACTTTTGAACTGCCTGAAAAGCTATCCCTACCAGAAAAGCCAAGAATGAGCACCTTGTTTATAGATGCTGGGAAAAAAGACAAAATAAATAAAATTGATATTGTAGGATTTCTATCTAAAAAGGGAATGCTACGTAAAGAAGATATAGGCTTGGTAGAAGTAAAAGATTTCACTTCGTTTGTGGCGGTAAGAAAATCAAAAATTGGTGCAGTAGTAGAACTGGTAAAAAATGAAAAAATAAAAAACCAAAAAGTAAAGATTGCAATAGCAAAATAAACAACAAAAATTAATAAGTTATTTCTTCATTTCTAATTTTTATTAATAATTCTTTTTTGGTTGAAGCCTCTACCCTACCGATAATTTGTGCATCAATATTGTATGATTGTGCTACTGAAATTATTTGTGACGCATCCTTTGCATCACAATAAATTTCAAGCCTGCAGCCCATATTAAATACTTCATACATTTCTTTTAAACTGCTGCCACTGCTTTTTTCTATAATATTAAAAATTTCTGGTGCAGCAAAAAGGTTGTCTTTTATTATTTTAAAATTACCTGGTAAATATTTCAAGCATTTTGTTTGTCCTCCCCCACTGCAATGAATTAAACCATTTATTTTTTCAAAATGAAGGGTTAAAAATTCTTTTAATATAGGAGCATAGGTTCTAGTAGGGCTTAGTAATAGTTTACCAATGTTAGTTTCTTCACCATTGTTTTTCAAAACTTTATCCGTCAATCTATTTTTTCCTATGTAAACAACTTCGTCTATTAATGCATTATCAAAACTTTCTTTAAAATGTTGAGCATAATATTTACTTAATACATCATGCCTTGCACTGGTAAGTCCGTTGCTGCCCAAGCCGCTATTATACTCGGTTTCATAATTCGATTGTCCATACGAAGCAAGGCCTACTATCACATTACCAGCAGCTATTTTATCGTTTGTTATCAATTTATTTTTTGGCCAGCGGCAAGTCATGGTGCCATTTACAGTCACTGTTCTTACAACATCTCCTACATCTGCAGTTTCGCCACCAAGGTATTTAATATTTACATTTTGCTTAGCAAGCATATCAAATACGGCTTGGGTACCACCAATAATTTGTTGCAGCACCTCCCCTGTTATAAGTTGTTTATTTCTATCTATTGTAGAGTTAAATACAATATTATCATGTATCCCCACACACAGTAAATCATCAAGATTCATTACAATAGCATCTTGAGCAATACCATTCCATACAGAAATATCACCTGTTTCTTTCCAGTATAAATAAGCTAAAATACTCTTAGTTCCTGCACCATCTGCATGCATTACATTCACAAAATCATCATCAGCACCTAAGTAATCTGGATAAATTTTACAAAATGCATTGGGATAAAGCCCTTGATCTAAGTTTTGAACAGCAGCATGTACTTCTTCTTTTTGTGCAGAAACCCCTCTTTGTGCGTATAATGACATTCTATTTTTAAAATTGAAGTTTATTGAATAATGCAAAAATAAATGTTCCTTTAACGATTTGCAATAAAGTTTTCTAAACTACTTTTGCACCGAAATGATGAAAGTGTATAAAGACATAACTGCATTACCCATTTTTAAGAATGCAGTAATTACAACAGGAAGTTTTGATGGTGTTCATAATGGACACTTACAAATATTAACCCAGCTCATTGAAGAGGCAAAAAAGATAGATGGTACTCCTGTATTGATTACTTTTTATCCGCACCCAAAGCAAGTGGTAACAATGGAAGAAAAAACACTCCACATATTAAATACACCTGAAGAAAAATATAGTTTATTACAACAAAGAGGTATAGAAAATATTGTAGTTGTACCATTTGATAAAGCTTTTGCAAATTTGAGTGCAGCTGATTACATTGCTACATTTTTAGTAAAAAACTTTAAACCTGCTATAATAATTGTAGGTCATGATCATCGTTTTGGGAACAATAGGCTTGGTAATTTTGATTTACTAAAAAGTAAAGAAAAAACTTTAGGCTATGAGGTAAAAGAAATACCAAAGCATATTCAAAAAAACATAACCATAAGCTCTACAAAAATAAGAACTGCATTGCTTGATGGTGATATAGAAACCGCAGCTACTTTTTTAGGGTATGATTATTTTTTTACTGGCATAGTTGTAATGGGCAATAAAATTGGAAAAACAATTGGATTTCCTACAGCCAATTTAGAAATAGAACATGAACTTAAACTAATACCAGCAAATGGCGTATATGCAGTAGATGTTTTGCTAAAAGATAGAAAGCTTAAAGGCATGATGAATATTGGTTTTAGACCAACGGTAGATGGTAAAAAAAGAACAATAGAAGTAAATATTTTTGATTTTGATGAAGATATTAATGACGAGTTGGTTACTATCACACTTAAAAAGCATTTAAGAACCGAAATAAAATTTGCAAACTTAGATGCATTGAAAGCTCAATTAGTTTTT
>JAYVID010000015.1:0-18460 GCA_043770525.1 Ferruginibacter sp. | reverse complement strand
CATACGCCACGAATTTATTAATGGTCAATTATATGATATGTCTGGAGCAACTGATTTACACAACGAAATTTGCCAAAATTTAATTATTTTCTTTAGGTCTATTTTAGGGCGAAAAGAATATAAAGTTTACATGGAAGGAGTAAAATGTAAAATTCAAGGAGAAGAATATTATACTTATCCTGATGTTTTTATAACAAGCAATGAAGCTGACCATGAGAATAAATATATAAAACAACATCCATCATTAATAGTAGAGGTGCTTAGCGACAGTACAAGAAAATATGATTCAGTAGATAAATTTATTCAATATCAAAAAATTGATTCTTTACAATATTACATACTGGTAGAGCCCGAAGTATTTTCTGTGCATTGCTTTAGCAAAGATGAACAAGGAGAATGGCTGGCTGCTATTTATACAAAATTGGATGAGATAATAGAATTGAAATTATTATCTATTCAGCTACCATTACAATCTATTTACAAGCCATAAATTTTAAAATAGCGAGCCCCATATTATCTTCTATAATTAATAAAGTAAAGAAGAAATTGAAAGATGACTGAGGCAAATATTGGAATTATTAAATTTTGAGCTTTTGCATTTCTTGTGCGGCTTTAGCATCTGAGAGACCTTTTATTAATAAGGATACAATAATTATTTTAAACAATATACCTTTTATAATCGTAGTTGGATCTAAAAATCCATTTATAGCAATTGAAATTCCATATAATATTAATGCTCCTATAATTGCAAAATATGGTTTCTTTTTTGTCCAAAAGCCTAATGCAACAAACCCTGCAATAAACACACTCCAAAAAATTGCATCAATCCAAAAGTCATCGTAGCCACTAGGAATACTAGCTGCTGAAATTATTAAGCTCAATAACAATATTCCTGCACAAGCAAATATTGCATTTCTAGCTTGTCTTATATGTTTATCATAAATATCCACTGAGAAATCTTCTTCTGAAAAAATAGATGTTTCTTCTTTAGGTTCATTTATAATTGGTTGGTCTTGGTTTTCCATTGCAGTAAGTTTTAATAAAAGTAAAAGATTTTTTTTATAAAACTTATAAAATTAAAATTTTATCGAATTACATTTACAAAAAATAATACCCATGCGCATTATCTCCTACAACCTAAACGGCATACGGGCAGCCATAAAAAAAGGCTTCATAGATTGGCTTGCTACAAACCCTGCCGATGTTATTTGTATTCAAGAAACCAAAGCAGCATTTACAGATATTGATGTAACAGCGTTAGAAGATTTAGGGTTTCACCACCACTGGTTTAGTGCACAAAAAAAAGGATATAGTAGTGTAGCCATTTTTACAAAAATTAAACCCGATAAAGTAATTATAGGTACGGGGCACGAAATGAGTGACTTTGAAGGAAGAGTAATTCAATTGCAATTTGGAGATGTACGATTAATAAATGCATATTTCCCAAGTGGCACAAGTGGCGATGAAAGACAAGCTTACAAATATGTATGGCTAGCAGAAATGCAACAATACTTAGACGAATTAAAAAAGATCAATCCAAAAATAATTTTGTGTGGCGACTATAATATCGCTCACAACGAAATAGATATTCATGACCCAAAAGGCAATAAAAAATCATCTGGGTTTTTACCTGAAGAGCGTGCTTGGATGGATGAGTTTCTGAAAAGCGGATGGATAGATACATTTAGAGCATTTAATAAAGATCCTCACCATTACAGTTGGTGGAGCCAACGTTTTCCTAGTGTACGATTAAACAACAAGGGTTGGCGTATAGATTATATTACCGTTACCACTCCTTTAGAAAAGCAATTAAAAGCTGCTAGTATTTTACCAGATGTAAAACATAGTGATCATTGCCCCATTTTTTTGAATATAAAATTGTAAAAAAATTACTTTGGCTTCATTTTAAGAATACTTTATCTTATTAAAAAGTTTGTATACATTGTTATATCTATATTTGACTTATTAACTAACTATGTTTGTATGGAAGCTTTATATACGTTCTTATTATTGATACTTATTGTTATTGTATTGGTTCAAAATAGTAACCTAAAAAACTATTTACTAAAACTAGAAAGAGAAATAAAAGCACTTCAAAAACAATTGCATAATGTGCTTTTAGAAAATGTTTCAAAACCTTTCCCTCCAATTGAAAAAAAGGAAAGTACTCAAACTGAAACAACAGTAGAGCCAGTAAAACCAATAGCTAGCACAAAACCTTATGTAAGCATTTTTAGTGTAGAAGAAAGAGAAAAAATTGAAGCCAATATTATACAGCCGCCTATTACAGAAACAACTTCAACAGAAGCTATTGAAAATATTACTGAAGAAAAAATTGAAGAACCTCTAGCAGCAATAGTTGAAGCAGCAATACCGAATTATCCTGCACCCCCAACTGTTAGGTTGAGACCTACACCAACTCCTCCATCTCCTTCGTTCTTTGAGCGCCATCCAGATATGGAGAAGTTTATTGGTGAAAACTTGGTGAGCAAAATTGGTATAGCCATTTTAGTTTTAGCCATTGGTTTCTTTGTAAAATACGCAATAGACCAAAACTGGATAGGACCTGTAGGCAGGGTTTCTATTGGTCTTTTATGTGGTGGTATATTAATTGGGTTTGCACATAAAATGCGCAATAGTTATAAGAATTTTAGTTCTGTATTTGCTGGTGGTGGTATTGCAGTGTTTTATTTTACCATCACATTGGCGCATCATCAGTTTCATTTATTTGGAGATAATGGGCAAACCATTGCATTTGTTATAATGCTTGTAATAACTTCTTTTGCTGTAACACTCTCTATTTTATACGATAAACAAGAGTTAGCCATCATTGCTTTGCTAGGAGGCTTTATTGCACCTTTTTTGGTGAGTAATGGTAGTGGTAATTATGTTTCATTATTTGTTTATCTATTAATTTTAAATAGTGGGCTTTTAGTAATTTCCTATAACAAAAGCTGGCGACTGCTCAATTTATTGAGTTTCATTTTTACTGTAATTCTTTTTGGAAGTTGGCTTATAAAATTACCATACGAAACACCAATGAAGACCTACACCAATGGCTTTATATTTGCAGCCATATTTTATATTTTATATTTCGCCATTAATGTAGCGTACAATGTAAGTGAAAAGAAAAAATTTCTTACATCTGATTTTAGTATTTTATTGGCCAATACTACTTTATTCTTTGGTGCTGGAATTTTTTGTTTGTATAAAATGGATGCACAATCATATAGAGGTACTTTTAGTATTTGCATGGCTATTTTCAATTTAGGAGCATCGTATTTTCTTTTTCGTAAGCAAAAAATGGATAAAAATGTATTGTACCTACTCATTGGTATTACACTTACTTTCATTTCTATTACTGCACCACTTCAGTTACATGGAAATTACATAACCATATTTTGGGCTAGTGAAGCTGTGTTACTATTTTGGTTTTTTACAAAATCAAAAATTAGTCTTATACAACTCTCATCATTAATAGTATGGTTTTTAATGATAATAAGTTTGTTGCTAGACTGGATGCAGATGTATTTTTTACACGATAATACATTATTAGCTATTGCACTTAACAAAGCTTTTATTACAGGTTTGTTTGCTGCTATAGCAACTTATTGCTTGTTTTTTATTTCTAGAAAAGAACTTGAAAATGAAAACAATCAGCTTTATATTAAAGGAAAAAATGTATTTAGGGTAATTGCGCTGTCCATTCTTTTTTTGGTTGGATTATTAGAGATAAACCACCAATTTACCACTCGCTTTATCACTTATGATATTAGTGTTCTTTATTTGATATTTTACACGGTATTTTTTACTTTAATAGTTGGAATCGTTTCACAAAGATTCACAAAAATTAAAATCTCAGAAAGCTTTTTAACCATTTTATATTCAATAATAGTTTTAATATACTTATTTTCTTTACCAAGCATTTTTAATATACAACAGTATATGCTTGAAAAAAATAGCTACAATGTACATTTCATTGCACACTGGCTAGCTGTAATACTTATATTTATTTGCATTTATAAAATAATATTTTTTGTAAAATACAATAAAGAGATATTAAAAAATATATATGCACCCATAATTTGGATTCTGTGTAGCATCATTGTTATTTTATTAAGTATAGAAGGTAATATAATAAACAACCATCTTTTTTATAATGACAATAATAGTTTGGAAGAAATAACTAGAGTATATATAAAAACTGGATTGCCAATTTTATGGGGCGTATGTTCATTTGTTTTTATGTGGTTGGGTATGAAATACAAGTTCAAAATGTTACGCATTATTTCGTTAAGTTTATTTAGTATTACTTTGTTTAAGTTGTTTGCATTTGATATTCAAAACATACCAGTAGCAGGTAAAATAGCCGCATTCTTTTGCCTTGGTGTTTTACTTTTGATAGTATCATTTATGTATCAGCGATTAAAAAAAATAATTATAGATGATGAAAAGAAAACTGATTAATATTTTTATTGGTTGCATTATTTCTTGTGCTTGCTTTGCACAATCAGAGGGGTACAAGTATTTTGCACAATTAGATAGTATAAAAAAATCTGGGTTTTATAATATTGCTTTAACGCCAGCAATAAATACACATTTAAAAACTGATTACAGCGATGTGCGTATTATAAATAGTGCAAATAAATGGGTGCCACATGCAGTTCATTCGCCCGCTCATGAAATTACAGAAACAGCTGCAAACGTTGATTTAAAATATACACAAATAGAAAATAATAAGGAAAACACTACATTAATTATAAATGCTGTAACACCATTAAAAAACATAGAAATTACCATAAGAAATACAGCAGCTGAAAGGTATTGTTCATTAAGTGGAAGTGATGATAATAAAAATTGGTTTGTGATAAACGATAGTTTTTTGATAAGCCCAATTCCTACAGAAACAAAAAGTATAAATACTTTTGAAATAAATTTCCCGTTAAATAATTACAATTATTATAAGCTAAATATAAAAAACAGCACTAAAGACCCTTATGAAATAAATAAAATAATTAGCAATAGTCTAATTGTAGGGACCGAAAAAATTAAAAATAAAATTATTAAAAACCCAACCACTTTTATTTATCAAAAAGACAGTGCCAAAATTTCTTATATAAAAATTATACAACAACACCCATATCATTTTGATGGGTTTTATTTAAATTTAAGTGGTGTAAAATATTATTCTAGAAATATAGATTTTTTTATTCCCACAAATACAAACCATTCATTTTCCAATCCAGGAAAATTGTTGCAATCATATACTATATCTAATAATAGTAATCTAAATTTTCAATTACCACTCATAAAAGATAGTATATTTTATTTGCTTATACATAATGAAGATAATTTACCGTTAAAATTAAATGAGGCCAGCACTACGTTAAATGAGTGTTTTATAAAAGCATATTTAGAAAAAAATAATCAATATAAATTAATATTGGGTAATGAAAATGCTACTGCACCAAATTATGACATTGAAAAACTCAATATTAAATTAAAAGATAGTGCAACTTATTTAAGCATAAATAATATTGAAGTGTTGCCTCAACAAATTATTGCCGTTACAAAAAATGATAGTAATAATAAATGGATTATTTGGGTAGCAATTATTGCAGGCTTATCCATTTTATTATTGCTTACAAAAAAAATGATAAAAGAATTAGACAAAAAAACAAACAATGATACTATATAATGTTACCATTAAAGTGCAGCACAGCATACACAAAGAATGGCTACAATGGTTAAAAGAAATACATGTGCATGATATAATGCAAACAGAATGTTTTAGTAGTTTTAAAATTTTACAATTGTTAGAAATAGATGAAGCAGAAGGCCCCACTTATGCAGTTCAATATTTTGCAGAAAGTAAAGCACTTTACAATTTATACATCGAAAAATTTTCTAAACAAATGCGTGACAATTCTTTTGCAAAATGGGGAGATAAATTCATTGCATTTAGGTCTGTAATGCAGATTGTGGACTAATTGTGCAAAACCATTTAACCAATATTTTTTAGCAGATATAGCACCCCCAAACGATGCATAGCTAAGGATTTATAAATTAAAAATACGTAAAACCCTTTACTGCATTGAGTTTTATATATTTAACATTAAGGATTAATTTTTTTAATAACTTATGAAAAAGCTGTAATACATACTTACAGTGGATTATAGCACATTTTTAATAAAAAATAATTTATAAAAAAATGTTGTTGATATCAAAAACCTTCTATATTTGCCCTACTATAAATTTTTTCAAAAAACTCATTATGAACAAAGCAGAATTAATCGCAAAGATTGCAGAAGATGCAGGCATTACAAAAACACAAGCAAACGCTACTGTGGATTCTTTTGTAGAAGCAGTTACAAAAACATTAAAGAAAGGTGACAAAGTTACTCTAGTAGGCTTTGGTACTTTTTCTGTTTCTAAAAGAGCAGCACGTAATGGTCGTAACCCACAAACTGGTGCGGTTATTAAAATTAAGGCAAAGAAAGTTGCTAAATTTAAAGCAGGTAAAGATTTATCTGAGAAAATCTAGTTCAATTCAATGCATTTTAAAAGCAAGATGCGCTAGTGTCTTGCTTTTTTTATACCTTTAAAAAAATTAAAAATTATAATTATGGGACGTGGTGATATTAAAACCAAAAAAGGAAAAACATTTGCAGGATCTTTTGGAAAAGTAAGACCAGCTAAAGTAGCTACAAAAACTGCAACTGCCGAGGCTCCTGCTGAAAAAAAGACCCCTACTAAAAAAGCAAAATAAAAATAAAGAGGCTGTCAAATGATAGCCTCTTTATTTTTTTAAGGAGCTAATCTTCTTGTTATCCAAATATTATTTTCTATAGTATATTCTATACGGTCGTGTAACCTGCTAGATCTGCCTTGCCAAAATTCAATTTTTGTTGGCTTTACAATATACCCTCCCCAAAAAGCTGGTCTATTAATTTCTTTATTATCAAATTGCTTTTTTATAACCTCTACATTTTTATCTAAAATATCTCTATTGGATATTATACTACTTTGTGGAGATGACCATGCTCCAATTTTACTTCCTTCTGGTCTGCTATTAAAATATGCATCGCTTTTTTCTTCACTACACATTTTCGCTTCTCCTTCTATTCTTATTTGTCGCTCAAGTTCTTTCCAAAAAAATACCAAAGCTACTTTATTATTGTCTTTAATATCTTTTGCCTTATGGCTTTCATAGTTTGTAAAAAACTCAAAACCTTCTTCACTTATACCTTTCAATAAAACGATTCTTGCAGATGGTGATCCCATTGCATTCACTGTAGCCAATGTCATTGCATTTACTTCTTCTATTTTACAAGCCAGTGCATCTTCCCACCATTTATTAAATTGGTCTATTGGGTTTTCTGCCACTTCGTTTTCCGAAAGTGAATTCAGTTTATAATCTTGTCGTATATCTGCTATTGAATTCATTTAGTTTTTTTTAAAATAAAAAAGCATCTTTTTACAAAGATGCTTTTAATATTCTTAATTACATATTTTTATCTTAACCCACCAAGCCCAGCACTACCAATCATAGATGTTAATACAACAGCACCCAGTATCATTACTAAAACAAAATAAATTGCTATCATTATCACATAAGCTACAATCATATAAACTATCTTTTTATCTTCTGGTGTTTTTTTCAAAGTTCCTATACCTAAGTACATAATAAATATTCCATAACCCCATGCAGCAAGTGAAATTAACCAACCAAGAAAAGGTATAAATGACAGTAACCCTCCTATATAAGAAGGGGTAGCAGAGTAAGCTACTAATTGAGCGGATTTGTTTAAATCTTTTTCCGAATCGAAACTTGGTGCTAGCATATCAACAATAATTACTGTCAAATAAAAAGCAGCAATTGTTGCAATAAATGCTATTACTGCAGATGCAATAGCAAAACTGGCACCATAGCTAAAAGCACCAGAAAACAAAAATAATTTTAATAAAGTACCAACACTAGCTACTACTGCCAATGGCAAAACATAGCCTGTAAGCAAAGACATGGGGGTTGCCGTTTCTCCATTAATAACTTCCCATTCTGTTTTTGGGGTTAGTAAAATGTTTTTTACTCTCTCAATTAAGTTCATATAGATTGTTTTAGAATCGTAATATAATAAAAATTCACAAAAGTTAAACAATTTTCAGTTTTTTTACATTATCCATACTTATTTGTGAATAAATTTATCTAGTTCCTCCCTTAAGTATCTAATTTCCATTTTTAAAAAATCAATTTCACTCATTGCCTCTGCAAGTTCGCTTTTTAAAGCTTTTACCCTTTTAAATAATGTAGTTGTTTCATTTAGCTCTTCATTTAAAATATCTACATTGGTTTGGTTTGATATAAGTTCATTCAAAACAATTTTATCTTGTTTCCTTCCTTTCATTGAGTTAAGTAAATCATTTTCAAGAGTTTCATTCATCAACTCTATAGCAATAGCTTTTTTATTTGCTACTCTTATTTTTTCATTTAAATGCTCAATTTCTATCAAGTTCATTTCTACCTTGCTACGCAAAAATGCCTCACTTTCTGGTACCGCAATAGGTAAAACTGGCGTGTGCTCCATTTTTGCCAATGTTTCATTTAGTTCCTCCAATTGTTCTTGAAGAAACTCATTTTCAGAAAGCAGATTTTGTATTTTCTTTTCGTAATCCATTGTATTTGGGTTTATTTAACAATTATTATATCTTCATAACTATTATAAATTGTATATTTAAAGATAGGCAGCATTTTTTAAAACCAACGCATCTTATAATTAATTAAATAAGTGCATCAACCTGGTTATATTGACAGATACCGAACTAATAAAAGGTTGCATAAAGGGTGATGGCAATTGCCAAAAAGCCCTTTTTAACCGTTATGCAAGCCCTCTCCTAGGGGTGTGTCAGCGTTATGCACGTAATAAAGAAGATGCTGAAGATATCCTTCAAGACAGTTTCATAAAAATTTTTGGTAAGCTTGAGCAATTTAAAGCCGAAGGTTCTTTTGAAGGGTGGATGAGGAGAGTAGTTGTAAATACCGCTTTAAAAAAATATACTGTTAGCAGGTATACAAAAGAAATTTCGGTAGAGCAAATATATGAAGTGGAAGGAGCAGTCAATACTGAATCTGCTAGTTTTTCTCACTTATCAGAAAAAGATTTACTGGTAATTATTAATAATTTGCCAGATGGTTATCGACTTATTTTTAATTTGTATGTTATTGAAGGCTATCAACATGATGAAATAGCAAATATGCTTGGCATACAAGCAAGCACAAGCAGAAGCCAATTGGTAAAAGCTAGACAATTATTACAAAGGGAAATTTTACAATCGCAAAAAATAGCGGTTTAAAAAAACAATAGAATGAAGAACAATTTATTTGACATTTTCGTAAAAGAAAAAATGAGTGGTTACAAGCCCGATGTGCCTGCGCATATATGGGATAAAATTGCCGCAAATAACGATAAGAAAAAACCCATTGCTTTTTGGTTGTCTCCATTTGGCAAAGCTGCTGCTATAATTGTTTTACTTACAACTACTGTCGCAGGGGCTTATTATTTTTCTACTAAAAAAACAACTGGGTTACCAACAGAAATTGTAAAGCAAGAAATAGCAATACCTATAAAAAAAGAAAATGTAAAAAGTGAAAATGGTGATTCTAATAAAGAAACAACAACTATAGAAATACTCAATAAATCTGAAAAGAAAAGCGATAATGCAATTGTAAGAAATGTAAATACATTTACTAATAATAAAACTGAGATAAAAGAAAAGACTTTTCAAAAAAATGAAAATGCTGCATTTGCAAATGCATCTTTAAAAATAAAAACAAAAAATGCAGAACAAACTTTAGAAATAAATAATGACGATGTTGTTGAAGCCATTGTATTGAAAGGTAAAATTTCTCAAGCCGAATTATTATCTAGCACTTTTGTTATTAAAGATAAAAAAATAACACCTTTTGGGTTTTCAATACCGTGCCCAGAAGTGGAAGAAAATGCAGCTGGCAATAAAAGATATATTGAAATATATGCTGGCCCAGACTATGCTTTTAAAAGCTATGAAGATACTGGAACTGCATACATAGAAAAAAGAAAAGCTAGCACAGCATTGTTTTATGCTTATACAGCAGGGGTAAGGTACACAAGGGTTTTTTCAAATGGTATAAGTGTGAAAATAGGAGCCAACTATAGCCAAATAAACGAGCGGTTTTTTGCAAAAAATGGTTACGAACTAAGTCATATTTATACTGTAAATAGTGTAGGTGATACCACCTCTAATTATTATTTAAATTCGCCTAAATTTGAAAAAAGTACAAACGTATATAGGTCGTTTGATATACCAGTACAAATGGGTTATGAATTTGGAAATGGCAAAGTGCATGCAAACATTAGTGCTGGTGTAAACATAAATATTACAAGCACTCAAAAAGGAAATGTAATTGATCCAACTGGTCTTGCAGTAAATATTGGAGCCGATGATATAAAAGCAACTAAATACAAAAACAAATCAAATGCAGGTATTAGTTTTTTAGGAAGCGCTAGTTTGTATTACAAAATAAAGAACAAATTGCATTTATTGGCTGAGCCATATATACGCTATGGTTTGTCTCCTAATACAAAGGCAGAATTAACATTAAAACAACGAACACATACTGCAGGGTTAAGAATAGGGTTTAGAAAAGATTTATAAAAAATTACAGGGGCGACAACTTTAAAAGTTATCGCCTCTTTTTTATTTACCCCTCAAATTCATTTTTATCTACCATCTAATAAATTTCCCAATCCTCCTAAAATACTACCTTCTTCTTTTCTTGTACCCATGCCATATTGCATAAGCCTACCTGCAAGCCTACTTATGGGTAATGATTGTATCCATACTTTTCCTGGCCCTCTAAGGGTAGCAAAAAACAATCCTTCCCCACCAAACATCCAATTCTTTATTCCTTTCACAAATTCAATATCAAAGTCTACACCCGCAGTATATGCTACAATACAGCCGGTATCTATTTTTATTACTTCGCCTGCTTGCAAGGTACGCTCCGTTACATAGCCTCCTGCGTGTACAAATGCTAATCCATCTCCTTCTAGTTTTTGCATAATAAAACCTTCGCCACCAAATATACCCGTGCCTAGTTTTCGTTGAAACTCAATACCCACAGACACTCCTTTTGCAGCACATAAAAATGCATCTTTTTGTGCTATCACTTTTCCATTTAATTGTGCAAGATCTAAGGCTATAATTTTTCCAGTATAAGGAGCAGCAAAGCTTACCTTCTTTTTGCCTTGCCCAATATTTGTAAATGCAGTAATAAATAAATTTTCACCCGTAATCAATCTTTTACCTGCATTCATTAGTTTTCCTAAAAAGCCAGTATTGTCATTGCTAGAGCCATCGCCAAACATGGTATTCATTTGTATGCCATCTTCCATCATCATAAACCCTCCAGGCTCAGCTATCACTGTTTCTTGTGGGTCTAGCTCTACTTCTACATATTGAAGTTCTTCTCCGTAAATTTTATAATCTATTTCGTGGTTGCGTTTCATAATTTTTTTTATAAAAATAATAAATGAAAAGGATATTGAGTGTTTAATAATTGATAAATGGTAATTTTATTTTTTAAATAGTAACTAAACTTATTATAAATATGTCCATATACATTTCAATACTAAGAGGAATAAACGTAACTGGGCGCAGGGTAAAAATGGATGCACTTAAAAAAATGTATTTAGATTTAAAGTTTGAAAATGTAACATCTTATATACAAAGTGGCAATGTAATTTTTGAATATAAAAAAACGAATGTTGCTTTGTTAGAAAAACAAATTGAAGCAGCCATTACAACTACTTTTAAATTTGATTCTCCCGTAATTGTAAAAGAGATAGATAGCTTACAGAAAATAATCAACGCCAATCCATTTTTAAAAGATAAAACAAAAGAACTTACATATTTACATGTAACCTTTTTATCTACCACACCAGATGCTCTATTATTTGATAAAATTTTGATAGGCGACTATAAAGATGATGCAATAGCACTAGTGAACGATGCTATTTATTTGTACTGCCCAAATGGTTATAGCAACTCAAAATTTACAAACAGTTTTTTAGAAAAAAAATTGAAAGTAATAGCTACCACAAGAAATTGGAATACTACATTGGAGTTGTTGGCTATTGCAAGTCTTAATTAATTTATAGTTAGCATTAAAAATTACACTTTACAGGTTTTTATTAATTTTATAAAGCACACTTTTCTTCCTAAGTCCTTTGTATTTTTGCATTACAAAATAAGTACCATGGGAGAAGCAGATCGCAATCATATAAACGAACGTAGGCAGCCACGCAGAAATAGGTTATTATTAGGCGCAAATGAAAATGCGCTTACTGCTTTGTTTGCCATAAACGCAATGGTTTTTTTAACTTTAATGGTGGTACAAGTGGGTATGTATGCTGGGTTAAAAACGCCAGGCTTCTTCCAGTCAACTGTAATGGAGTGGTTCAATTTACCATCAAGTTTAGTAAAATTATCTACAAGGCCATGGACTTTGTTTACTTATATGTTTACAGAGAGTGGCGATACTATATTTAATGGAATAGCAAATATGATTTGGTTGTGGGGCTTTGGATATGTTTTACAAAGTTATACTGGCAATAGCAAGTTGATACCAATTTATATTTATGGAGGTATTACAGGAGCATTCTTTTTCATATTGGCACACTATATAATGCCGCCTATTTTTGATATGCGTGGAGTATCAGGCTTGTTAGGAGCAAATGCAAGTGTAATGGCAATAGCAATGGCTACTACTACTATAGCGCCTAATCATCGTTTTTTTACACAAATTAGAGGCGGTATTCCTATTTGGGTTTTCATGGCAGTTTATCTATTAATAGATTTTGCTGGTACAGCATCTAGTGGTGCTGCATTTAGTTTAGCACATTTAGGTGGTGCGCTAGCGGGCTATTTATTTGTATATTTTTTGCGCAAAGGTAATGATGGTAGTACTTGGATGAATAAATTTTACCATAAGCTAACGCATTTTTTTGACCCTAAAAATCCAACATCGAATACGGAAAATGATTTGTTTTATGATGCAGGAAATAGAGAACCATTTACTAAAACAAGCAATCTTACCCAGAAAAGGTTAGACGAAATTTTAGATAAAATAAATCAAAAAGGATACGAATTTTTAACTAACGAAGAAAAAGATTTTTTAAATAAGGCAGCTGATAACGATGATTTATAATTGAACGTCATCGTTTTTTACACAATTTTAAGCTTTTAAAACCGTTTATCATATATTAAGATAGTATTGGAATTTTTATATAAACAATGTTTTATCTTTATTCTATGGCATTTCGTTTTTTTAGAAGATTTACCAAAGGCTTTTTCGTAACATCCAATATTATTGTAGCAATACTTTTTTTACTGGGTTGTTATGCTGCATGGTTTAATCCCAATCGATTTTGGTTTTTGGGTTTGCTTACACTTGCGTCCCTTTATTTACTTTTAGTTTTATTTATATTTTTTATTTTTTGGCTTTTTGCAAAAAAGAAATTTGCGCTTATTAGTTTTGTTACAATTGTTTTAGCTTGGGTGCCTTTAAAACAATTAATAAAATTTAAGCTTTCTTCTGATTTTAGTCTTTCAAAAAATGCAACATCTTTGAGGGTTATGAGTTGGAATGTTGAACATTTTGATATACTTGAACACAAAACACATCCTGAACGTAAAGGAGAAATGCTAGATCTTATAAACCAGTATGAACCAGATGTAGCTTGCTTTCAAGAAATGGTAGGTGCTGAAAAAGATTCTACTGCAATTAATTATTTGCCTGCCATAAAAAAACATTTAAACTTTTCTCAATATTATTATAATTATGAATCTCAAAATGATTTTGATGGCAAACATCATTTTGGAATTTTAACTTTTAGCAAATTTCCTATTGTAAATAAAAAAACAATTGCTCCAAACAATTCAAAAAACTACAATGAAAATTTTCAATACGTAGATATAAAAAAAGGAAAGGATACCATAAGGGTTTTTAATATTCATTTGCAATCATTAAAATTTAGCAAAGAAAATTTAAAATATTTGTATGATGCTACACAAGAAAATGAAGTGAAAATAGATGGATCAATGAGCATTGTGTCTAAATTGAAAGTTGGATTTGTAAAAAGAAAGTTACAAAGTGAAGTTATTGAAAAAGAAATAAGCAAAAGCCCTTACCCAGTAATAGTTTGCGGAGACTTTAACGATGTGCCTAATAGTTATGCATACACAACGGTTGGTAAAAACCTACAAAATGCTTTTGTGAAAAAAGGAGCTGGTTTAGGAAGAACTTTTTCTGGCATTTCACCTACACTACGTATTGATAACATTTTTGTAGATAAGAAATTTGAAATAGAGCAATTTAAATGTGTACAAAAAAAACTCAGCGATCATTTTCCTATTATTACAGATATTGATTTTAAAAAATAATATCATTTTATCCTACATCACCCTTGCTATTGTGTTTTACTTGAAATATATTTGCTTCAATAATATTGCATAATAAAAGCTAAATAAATAGATGAAGATGAAATGTGCGACGCCACTAATGCTCCACATAGCTGCTTCTTTGCTAGGCTAAAAATAATAATATGGCATTAGAAATTTATAATACCCTTACACGAAAAAAAGAAGTGTTTGTACCACTAGTGGAAGGTTATGTAGGTATGTATGTATGTGGGCCTACGGTGTATAGCGATGTGCACTTGGGTAATTGTAGAACTTTTATTTCGTTTGATATAATTTATAGATACTTATTGCAACTGGGTTATAAAGTAAGGTATGTACGTAACATTACAGATGCAGGTCATTTAGAAGGTGATAGAGATGAAGGCGAAGATAAGTTTAGCAAAAAAGCTATACTTGAACAGTTGGAACCAATGGAAATAGTACAACGCTATACACTTGGTTTTAGAGATGTGATGCAAATGTTTAATACACTTGCTCCTACCATAGAACCTACAGCTACTGGGCATATAAGTGAGCAAATAACAATGGCGCAAGAAATAATAGACAATGGTTATGCTTATGAAGTAAATGGAACGGTTTATTTTGATGTAGAAAAATACAACAAAGAAAAACCTTATGGTATTCTTACAAATAGAAAATTGGAAGATTTGCTTGAAGGCACCCGAGACCTTAGTGGGCAAGATGAAAAAAGAGGTCGCTTAGATTTTGCTCTTTGGATAAAAGCAAAACCAGAACACCTAATGCAGTGGCCTAGTCCATGGGGAAATGGTTTTCCGGGTTGGCATATAGAATGCTCTGCTATGAGTAATAAATACCTTGGTAAAAAATTTGATTTACATGGTGGTGGTATGGACCTTGCAGCTACACACCACACCAATGAAATAGCACAAAACGAAGCATGCTTTAAAGAAAGCCCAGCACAAATATGGATGCACACAAATATGCTTACCGTAAATGGTACTCGCATGAGCAAAAATTTGGGTAATGGTTTTTTACCGCATGAATTATTTACTGGTAGTCATAGATTATTAGATAAGGCATACGCTCCAATGACAGTAAAATTCTTTATGCTACAAACGCATTATAGAAGCACACTTGACTTTAGTAACGAGGCATTGCAAGCATCAGAAAAAGGATTGAAACGCTTGTGGGATGCTTATGAAACTTTACAAAAAATAAATTATACAGATGCTACAGTAGATATTGAATTAGATGAAAAAATTACAACACTAGTAAATGGTTTTGACGAATGCATGAACGATGATTTTAATACTGCAAGGGTATTAGCAAATATGTTTGAGATAGTACCCATCATAAATTCTATAAAAGATGGATTGATAAAAGTGGGTGCTATTGGTGAAAAAACATTTGGCTTACTTACAGAAAAAATGAACGTTTACTTAGTAGATGTGTTTGGATTAAAACAAACTACCGAAGCCAGCAATGGAAAACTTAGTGATGTGATGGAATTATTAATAGACATAAGAAAAGAAGCTAAAGCTAAAAAAGATTTTGCCACTTCTGATAAAATAAGAAACCAACTTACAGCCATGGGCATACAAGTTAAAGATGAAAAAGATGGAACTGTGAGCTGGAGTGTGTAACGTTTAAAAAATAATTTGTAACTTTATGGTGATTAATTTTTAAAATGTAAAACTTAATAAAATGGGGGCAATAGCTATTAGAGAAAAACTACAAGAATATATAAAAACGGCGGATGATAAAAAAGTAAAAGCAATTTTTACGATGCTTGAAACTGAAATAGAAACATATAAATGGTGGAAGGATGAAGAATTGATTAAGCAATTTGATGAGGAATATGAAAATTATGAATCAGGAAAAGATAAGGCTTATTCTTTAGAAGATATGAATGAAAGATTAGATAAGCTTAAAAAGCAAGTAAAAAAGTGAATAAATTAAAAATTTCTAAAAGAGCAATTCAAGAAATTGAAGATTCATTTTTGTGGTATGAAACATCTGAGAGTGGATTGGGAGAGCGATTTAGGAATGTGTTAAATGAAAAATTTAAACAACTTTTGTTGTTTCCTAAAATTGGAGGAGTAAGGAAATCTCCTTATCGTGAGATTATAATTAATGTTTTTCCTTTCTCAATTATTTACAAATATAGAGTTGATACAAATATTGTATTCATAGCCTCGGTGTTTCATTTTAAACGAAACCCTTTAAAGAAATACAAATAACAATGCTCCTCATATACACCCCACAATCTACCACTCGCATTCAATACATTTGTAAATTTATTTTTACAGAAATATTGGGTATTACTTATAACCTTACATTAGATGAAGTAAATTTTGCAAAGCATGAAGGATATAAAATAAATTATAGTCACAAAGATTTTGAAAATAGTTTTCAAATAAGACCACAAGGTTTGCTTTTTCAAAATGGTATAAAACCACTAGAAATTATTTGCAGTAAAGAAAATGATTATACCATTTTTTTTAAAACTGGTAGTGAAGATTTTTCGTTTGATATTTTTTCAGCTTCATTCTATTTAATTTCTAGGTATGAAGAGTATTTACCTTATGAGAAAGATAAGTATGGCAGATATTGGCATACAAATTCTTTGGCATATAAAGAGGGGTTTTTGGATAGCCCTTTAATAAATATATGGGTAAATCATTTTGCAAAAACATTAGCTTCTAAGTATTCAGCTTTAAACCTTCAACCTTCAACTTTCAACTTTGTACCTTCCTACGATATAGATATGGCTTGGTCTTACAAAGAAAAAGGGTGGCTCAGGAATATTGGAGGTTTTTTTAAAAGGCCTTCTATTGAAAGATTAAAAACGTTGTTTTTTAATGGGCAAGACCCATTTGATAGTTATCGTTTTTTAGATGATACACATACTTTGTATAATTTAAAACCTATTTACTTTTTTTTAGTAGCAAAAGAAAATGGGGTATATGATAAAAATATTTTGCCAGCAAATGAAGCAATGGTAAAATTAATAAAGCAACATAGTGAAAAATATATTATTGGTATACATCCTTCATGGAAAAGTTATGATGAAATAAATATTGTAAAAGAAGAAATTGAAACACTTGAAAATATTTCTAATAAAAAAATAACTTCATCAAGACAACATTACATAAAATTTGATTTGCCTTATGGATACAACAGATTGGTGGAGCTTGGTATAACGAATGATTATAGTATGGGATACGGCACTGCCAATGGTTTTAGAGCCTCTGTGTCTACTTCTTTTCTATGGTACGATTTAAAAAATGAGGCAATTAGCCCTTTGCGTATTCATCCATTTTGTTTTATGGATTCAAATTGCCATTATGTAAATAAAAAATTGCCTGCTCAATCTTTTGAAGAATTGATGTATTATTATTTAGTTATAAAAAAACATGGTGGTACATTAATAACTATTTTTCACAACAGCGTTTTAGGCACAGATAAAGCTTTTGCAGGCTGGGCAGATTTGTATAAAAAATTTATAACTCAGCTTCCGCAATGATTTTCTCTGTTCTTTTTATAGAATAATTTACAAGAAACACCCCTGCTAGTGTAATGGTAGAGCCTATGATGATATTTTTACTCAATGGCTCGTTTATAAAAAAATAGCCACAAACCATTGCTACTATTGGATTTATGTAAGCATATAATGAAGCTATTGCAGCAGGCAGTTTTTTCATACTATAAATAAATGCTACAAAAGCCATTAACGATCCAAATACGATTAAGTATAAAATTACCAACCATCCTTTTCCAGAAATTTCCATTATGGGCACTACCATTTGGGTCGTCTGCATAATTACAAATAAAATTACACAACTTATAAGCATTTGCCATCCTACACCATAGTAGGGGTTAATGTCTACTTTGTTTCTAGCAATAAAAATAGTGCCGATACTCCAAGATAGCATAGCTACGATAGAAAGAAAAATACCAAAGAAAAAATCAGCCCCAG
>JAYVID010000014.1:0-7457 GCA_043770525.1 Ferruginibacter sp. | reverse complement strand
TTAATCACAGGCGCCTTAACCCATGACCCACAAAAGAACTTTGCCAATGCATCAGCGGCCAATGGTGCAGTAGAAGCATTTGTAAGGGCAGCAGCTATTGAATTGGAAAATGGCATTCGCATCAATGCAGTGAGTCCAACTGTTATTGAAAACTCCCCACATTATTTTCCTTTTTTTCCAGGAGATATTCCAGTAACCATGCAACAACTAGAATATGGCTTTCGAAAATCTGTATTCGGTGCTAACACTGGGCAGGTAATAAAACCTTATTAATTTTTTAATTTCTGAAATGTTAGCAATAGCTGGTCATTGTAATTACAAACAATGACCAGCTATTATAAATCAGTTTTAAGTAGTCACTAACAATTTAAAATGAATAGCAGCATACTTGATTACAAAAAATAAAAATCATGAAGAACTTTAAGCATTTAATGTACACGATAACAATTTTTGTTACAATTGCATTCTCATCTGCTACAGCACAAAATAAAATTAGCCTTTTGCGTTTTGATGATGATTTTTCACTTTTAAAAAAGGACAGTCTTAAAAAAGGTCTCGATCATCTAAAATATATTCCTTTAGGAAATAAAAAATATTTTTCTTTTGGAGGTGAACTTCGAGAACAATTTCAGCTGTATAAAAACATAAACTTTGGAGATGTTCCTGCAACTTTTAAACATATTTCAGCAATTCAACTTTGGCATCGGTTAATGCTCCATTCAAATATTGAAGTTGGTAATCATTTTCGTTTTTTTATCCAAATTAACAATACACTTCGCTTTTTGAATAATAATCCCGTTATACCAGAAATTGATGAAAATCAATTAAGCCTGCATCAGTTTTTTATAGAAATAAAATCAAAACAATGGAAATTGAGATTAGGAAGGCAAGAATTATTTTATGGCAACCACAGATTACTCACGGTAAGAGAGGGGCCAAATACAAGGCAAGCTTTTGATGGACTTATAATAAAAAGAACATCTAAAAATAGTAAAATGGATTTCTTTGCCCTTTCAAAAACAATATCCAAACAATATATTTTTGATGACCAAAGTTTACAAGAAGGATTGATGGGCTTTTATGGAACACAATATTTTTTAAATCGCAAAATAGGTTTGGATTTTTATGCAGTTAATTTTCAATCCACATTAAGAAAATACAACTACCAATCAGGATTTGAGAACAGGCAAACCTATGGCATACGCTTATTTTCAAAATTTAAGAAAGTAAATGTTGAGGCAGAAGGAGCATATCAATCTGGTAAATTCAATGGCTTAACTATTAAAGCCTATAATGTGTTGGCTGATTTTAATATAATGCTACTGCCCACCAAAAAAGGTATCATTGGTTTTGCCGCTAATGCATCATCAGGAGATAGAAACAATGCAGATAACAAATTAAATACCTATAATCTATTGTACGCCAAACCCGCTTATGGCTTGGCCGTTCCTATTGGAGCTTCAAATATCATAAGTTTATATCCATACATTAAAATAAGCCCTATCCCAAAACTAAACATTCTGGCAGAAGTATTCTTTCTCTCAAGAAATACTAATCAGGACGGAACATATTCGCTAGCAATGCAGGAGAACAGACCAAGACTTGATTTGGTTTTTTATTCAAACAAAAAAACATTGGGCGAATTTTATGTGATAGAAACTAACTATCAACAAACAAAAAATCTATCCTTCTCAATTGACGCATCTTACTTTAAAGCAGGAAGCTATCCTAAAGCCACAGGAAGAGGCAAAGACATTACTTACTTATCATTTAAATCAACATTTAAATTTTAAATAAAAGAAGATGGAAAAATACAAACAGTTACTTTTATAGCAGGCTATGTACTTATTTATTACTTTGTAATAAAGTGCTTTAAAAAGATTGTGGGTATAATGATGCAGGAGTGGCGTGTGGGGGAGAAGGTGTAGGGAATTTATATTAGCTTTACTTGATATTGCGTACTACGGCCAGCATTTTGATTTGTTATAATTCCTTTTTCAACCAAATCTTGCAAATGCCTTGTTGCTGTGGCTTTTGATACTTTACTAATAGATTGATATTTTTTTGCATTCATACCGCCTTTAAAATTTGCTTCACCTTCTTCCAACATTTTGCCTAGCACCTTAGTTTGCGCATCATTTAATTGTAGCTTATATGTATCAAAAAATTTCATTTTCCTTATTGAAAAATAAATAGTTTCTATAAAATATTGTTGTGCTTTAAAAATAACAGCAATAAAATATTTAATCCATTCTGTTGCATTGTTTGTACGTTGTGCATTTTTTAAAGCAATGTAATATAATTTTTTATCTGCTTCTATAGCTGTGGAAAGACTCATTAGTATGGGCCTTTTTAATCCTTGTGCCAAGGCTTTTTCTGCTATCACTCTCCCAATTCGTCCATTGCCATCTTCAAAAGGATGTATAGTTTCAAAATACAAATGTGCTATAGCAGCCCTCACCAATAAATTATGCAATGGGGTTTCCCCATGGGGATTTGTTTTGTTAAACCATTCAAAAAACATCTGCATTTCTGCACCTACAGCTTTTGATGGCGGTGCTTCAAAATGAATTTCTTCTTTACCTATTGCTCCAGAAATTACCTGCATTGGTTCTGCATGATTTCGATACTGCCCAGCTTTGATATAATTGTTACCCAACATTAGCATTTTATGCCAATTAAAAAGTATTGCTTCAGTTAAATCGCTTTCAAAATCTTCCCTCACTTTCACCAATAGCTTAGCTATGCCTTCTGAGCGTTTATCTTTTATGTAAAAATTTTCTGTAGTATATCCTAAGTTTTTACGAATAGAAGAAACCAAGTCTACACGACTTATAAATTCACCTTCTATTGAAGATGTTTTTATAGCTTCATTTACCAATAAATCGATAATTGATTCCGCTTGTTCTTTATTAGATAAGCTACTTAAATAACCAATACTTTGCCCAGTCATGTCCATAAAAGACAAAGCTTTTTCGGTAAAGTCAGTTTCATTATACTGAAATTGCAGCCAGTCTTCTTGTTGCCAATTATACTTCATGAGCCGATTAAGATATATTTTCGGCTCAAATATACGTAATTAATGAGCCGATTAAGCAAATTAATCGGCTCATTGATTAAGCTTTTGTAATGGGGTAAAAAAATGTTACACTTTCAAAATAGGTTTAAACTAATGCAGATATCTTTTTCATTCTTTTATTTTAGAGACTGTATTCACCAAAAACTAAGATAATTGGTGAATACAACCACCAATTATATACTTTTACACTTTCTTTTATCTTTTTTGCATTTGCCGCTAGTTAAATAATATGGTTGTAGTTTGAGATTTTTGAAACCATTATAGCTTTTATATCTTCTGATAAATTTAAGTTGTCTGTTTTAGACAACCAGCTCTAATGTGCTTTTTATACATAAAAAAACCGCCACATTTTTAAAATGCAACGGTAAAGATATTTTAAATATGGTTTGCTATTTTACAAAAACGGAATTTGCATATCCCTTATTATTACCTGTAGATAGTAAAACTGGCACTCCATTTTTCCATAAAATGGGATATTCTTGATCTCCATTTGAATCATAACTGCTTCCAACAACGTAAACATCAGTACTAAATGCAAAAATTGAACTAGCATATGTATTAGTAACATTATTTGGCGTAGCCAAGTTACTTCCTATGCCATTTTTCCAAATTCTTGCAACATCGTTGTTTTGATTCCCATCACTAGATCCAGCAAAATAAACATCGGCCCCTAAAATATAAACTGAACTTGCAAAACCATGATTACTTAAACCAGTACTCAAATTTGTAGCTATCCCATTTTTCCATTGAACTGGTTTATTAATATTAGCTGGTGCACCCATTATTGTGTCATTTAAAGAACCTGCTACATATACATCACTCCCTAAAACAAATACAGAAATCGCACTAGTTCCAAATATTCCATTTGGCAAATTTGTAGCTATCCCATTTTTCCAAACTTTGGCAACCGTTCCTCCAAAAGTATTTGAGTATTCACCACCGGCAACGTATACGTCACTGCCTGCTACAAATACTGAATTTGCTTCTGCATTAATAGTACTACCATTAGTTAGGTTAGTAACTACTCCATTTTTCCAAACTTTGGCAATACTTCCTGCTAAGTTATTTAAGCTTTCAATACCTGCTACATAAACATCAGTACCTGAAACAAATACCGAAAGGGCTTGTACTTTAGTAATTCCATTTGTTAAATTAGTTGCTACCCCATTTTTCCAAACTACAGCTTTCCTGCCAATATTACCTGCTACATATACATCTATCCCCGTTACATATACTGAATAAGCTTCTGAACTATCAGGATTATTGGTCAAAGCAATTGGCACTCCGTTTTTCCATAATGTAGCACCTAAATTTGATGTTGTACCTGCCACATAAACATTCACCCCTTGCGCTGCTCCGCAAGCACTTACATTGCCAATATTTATTGTATTGCCTGTAGTGTTGCCTTGTATAACTGCACTCTGTTGTCCAGTTGTATAATCTGTACCCTGGTAGTTGTATGTGGCATTGGTACTGCCTGTGCAGTTTAATATAGTAGCAGAAAATACACCACTAGCATTGGGTGCTGCAAAAGCACCACCTACTCCATTTACCAGTACGGAAACAAAACCATTGCTTACAGGTGCAGCACTACAATTTACGAGCGTACCTGTAAATGTAAAATATTGCGAAACTGGGATGTTTACATTTATGTTACCTAAACTAGTGTTGCTTGCAAATGGACCAATATTTTGAGAATAAAAAACAGTACCACATCCAGTACCCGTAGTTACTTCTAAAACTAATGCTTCATTTTTTGGTACAGCACCAGACACAAATCCTGCATTGTTGGTAGTTCCATATCCATAACTACCATCAGATACTTTTTTTATTCTTGTACTTGTAAATACCAATGGCGTATTACTAGTGGAGTTTACAAGGGTGTAATCTAAATTTATAAAATTGGTAGTACCTACATCACAATTCCAAAAAGAAAATTTATCTACCTGTGCGGTATAAGTGTTACCTGTTTTGGTAGCTACGCCATTTTCTTTCCACCTTGCAGTAGCATCATCAAAATGCCAAAGCTGTATGGTAGCAGGTGCGCTAGCTTGTAAGCTTGCTGGTAGTGGAAAACTTATAGTTGCTTTTTTACCTGTTGCTATTTTTAAGGCATTGCCATTGGCATCTTCAAGCTCTGCACCTACCATGCCGTAGGTAGTTAAAATATTTTCTATACCACTTGTTGCTACACCTCTCAAATCGCCAGGTATAATAGCAGGTAAGTTAGCAGCTGTTGGATCTATCCAGCGGCTATACACATTTACCGTACCTGTATATGCTGCACCTGTGCTTGTTACAAATGCGCCTGTAGGAAAAACAATTGTTGCTCCACCATTTGCAGTTACCGTACCACCCGCAGCAGCGGTTACGGCACCAGATAATATTTTTTGCATCAACTGCATTTTTACAGCATGGTTTTTACCAGCAGTTGTTTTAAAACTTCTTATTCCTTTGTAAAACCCAGTTTTTACAACCGTTACACTTCCATTTTCTTTAGATAATGATATGTTGTTAAATACAAACATACCGTTGCTATTGGTAGTAGTAGAGGCTGTACCACTTGTTACCACTGCATTATCAATAGGTGCATTGCTTTCGTTTAGTACTATACCACTTACACTTGCTGTTACTTGTGTGGCATCATTTACAACGCCACTTGTAGGGTTGGTGGGTGTGGGGTCTGGTGTTGCTGGTACTTCTGTACGCTTACAACCACTCGTACTAATTAAAAGCATTACAATAGCAATGCTACATATTTTTGGTAATAGGTTCTTTCTCATTAGAAATTAGTTTTTACAAAAGTATAGGTTTTACCGATAAGTGAGCATTACTGTTTCCTAAGTGTGCAGTTTTGGGCATAAGGGTGCAAAAATTGGCATAAACCGTTAGGGAATGAAAATATATGCAAGCTGTTAGTGTCTAAAATGTATTACTTCGATTTTGATATATATAACTTTTGCAAATGTTGCTTAATAAAAGCATGTAGGTGAAGAAATTTAAGCACCCAAATTTTTCAAAGCAACAATAATTTATTAAAAAATGTCATATTTTATTTTTATTTAATATTATTGCATTAGCTTATAAATAAATGGTTTATAAAAAAGTAAAAAAAAAATATTAAAATCTTACATTTTTTTTACTTTTCCAATACAATAATTTGAGACAAAGGGAGTTTATGTGTATTAATACTAAGTATAATGCCCTAATATTTTTAAAAACTTAGTGTTATTTACACATAGAATTTTACGCTTTACTACAATTTTTTATAAAAAAAATAAAGTAAGATGTTAAGATTTGTACCAAAAAGTAAAACAATAGCAATATTTACTATTGTATGTTTTAGTTTTTTAAACAGCTTTGCAGCAAATGAACCTATACAATCAGGGTCATTTATTGTGAATATGGGAGTTATTCCTCAAACCTATAGTAATGGTGTTAAACCGTGGGGCATGCTGCACGATTTAATAAAGAACCATCGAGTGCAAGTAAAATGGATAATTAATCCTTTGAAAGTAAAAGATGGCATCGACTTTAGTCATAATAACATTGACTATAGAGGCGGTACGTTTATCATTCCATCTAAATATAGAACAGCAGCTGTAAATGCTCGTATTGCTTATTGGCAAGCACAAGGTGTGCAGGGCGCTACCTCTGTTACTAATTTTAATATAGATGTTACCTACACCTTGAAATATACACCAAGGTGGACTTTTGATTTTCAAAACGGAGATATAGCTTTAAAATTTTTGGAGCAAGCGCTTATCCCTACAATAAGTTATCCTAAAAAATTACCCGAAGAATTAAATACATGCGATGATTTATTTGTAATGCCGCATGCAGACCCTACTTGGGATACACATAAGAATATGTATTACTGGAACCAATCTAATAGAGGTTGGATATGGGGAGGTTGCCATGCAACGAGTGTAATAGAAAATATGGTAAACCCACTAGATTCATCTGTGAAAATGAATTTTCTTTCTCAAAATGGATTGTTACTTTGGGGCGATCATACAGACGGAACACCTCCATACAGTTATAGATTTCCTAATGACCCCGAAATGCAGTTTATGGGCGTGGCAGATGAAGCTATGCAAAACGGATCGGAGCAGGTTTTTTTACCAAAAACAGGAGGATGGAGACCATCTACTAAAGTGGCAGTTTATGACCCTACGCAAATAAATGTGCCATCTACCTCACCTGGTGAGGCAGCTGCAATTGTTTATGGAAGAGCTTTTGGAGATATTAATAGAGGATCAGTAATGTACACAGGTGGTCATAATATAGAAAGAGGAGCAGACAATCCGGATGCTGTTGCAGCAATAAGATCTTTTTATAATTTTTCATTTTTATCTGTTTATGATAAAGCATTAAA
>JAYVID010000013.1:0-6662 GCA_043770525.1 Ferruginibacter sp. | reverse complement strand
AACTACAAATTTAAATCCACAACATTTATATGCATATACTGGCTCGTACAATGTAAAATTGTTTATGCAAACAATAAATGGTTGTAAAGATTCTATTACTAAAAATGCAACCGTTGTTATTGATAGCATTCCAAAACCTACCATCAATGGTGCAGCAGTGTTTTGCTTAAAACCTGCATCTAGAGTGCAGTTTACAAGTGGGGTGGTTACACTAAACCCAATAACAAGCTACAAATGGTACATCGATAATATACAAGTGGCTACCACACAAAATTTAGATATTGACTACAGAACACCGGGCAACCACATTGTAAAATTATATGTAGAAACGGGCAAAGGTTGTAATGATTTTATAACGCAAAATTTTATTGTAGACTCTATTGTAACAAAATATGTAAACACTCCTACGCAGTGGTGTGGGCCTAAATTGGTAACGTTCACCAATCAAAGTACCAACTTTGCTGCAATACAAAACTATACTTGGACTTTTGGTGATGGAGTGGTAGAAAATAATACAACACTCTCTCCTACTCACTTGTACAATCTTACAGGTTCGTACAATGTAAAATTGTTTATGCAAACAATAAATGGTTGTAAAGATTCTATTACTAAAAATGCAATAAGAATTGATTCTATACCAACAGCAAAAATTACAGGAAATGCAATAGAGTGCACACCTGGCATGTATTCTTACTCGAGTGTAACATCTATATCTCAAAACCCAATTGCAACCTATCAATGGAAAGTAAATGGCAATATTGTGGCATCTACTCCCAATTTAAATTACTATTTCAATGCGGGTACTCACATAATTTACTTAAAAATAATAGCTAGCACTGGTTGCGAAAAAGATACTACAAAAACAATAAAGATTGATTCTTTAGTTTCAACTTTTAACATTCCCATTGCTTCAAAATGTGGTGTACCATCAACCATAGCATTTAATAGTACAGCTTATGCACAATTTGGTATAACTAATTATTTATGGAATTTTGGAAACAATTCAACCGTAAATAATAACTTACCAAACCCAACGACTACCTACACTACAGCTGGCGTATACCCAATAAACTTGAAAATAACATCTACTACTGGCTGTACATTAACAAGCCCACAAGTAAGCAATGTTACTATTTATGCTGCGCCAACATTAGAGATTGATGGTTTTAATAGTGCTTGTGCAAATACAACTTTGCATTTTGATGGTAATATAACAATAACAGATCAAGTAATAAGTAAAGAGTGGAAAGTAAACAATATTGTAGTTGGAAATGGTAATTTTATTGATTATTTGTTTACTACAGCAGGTCCTTATACCATTAGCTTTAATATAAAAACACAATTTGGATGTGATGTAACTAAAATAAAAAATATAACAATAAACCCACTTCCTATACCGAATGCAGCACCACAAATTGCTTCGATATGCTTGGGTAGTTCTATCATTTTAAGTGCACAATCTGGTACTGTTTACAATTGGACTTCGCCAATATCAACAAGTGGTATTTCAAATCCAGCATCTCCTACTCCTACCGTATTACCTACAAGTATTGGGGATATAAAATATATGGTAGAAGTTACCAACCCATTTGGTTGTAAAAAATTAGATAGTGTATTAATAAAAGTACAACAACCTGTAAATCTAACTAAATCTCCAGATGTTACAATTTGTGAAAATGGTAAAACTCAGTTAAGTGTCAATGGTAATACCAATACTTATTTATGGAGCCCGGCTGCAAGTTTAAATTCACCTACAATTAGAAACCCACTAGCATCACCATCACAAACTACCACTTATCAAGTGATAGGTTATAGCAACAATGCTTGTAAAAATGACACAGCAAGTATTACAGTAACCATACAACCAACGCCTGTTATAAATGCTGGCTTAGATATAAATACAAATGGTGGTACAAGTGTACAATTAAATGTAAATGCTTCTAATACGGTTACGAATTATAATTGGACACCTTCAAATGTATTGAGTTGTAATAACTGTCCTAATCCAGTATTTTTAAGTGCAGATAAAACAACTACATTTAAAGTAAGAGGAACTACGCAATATGGTTGCTTTAGTGAAGATGAAGTAACAGTTTTTGTACTTTGTGGTAAGACTGCATTATATGTACCAAATGCATTTACGCCAAATGCTGATGGCAAAAATGATCGTTTTGGAGTAATTGGTTTTGGTGTTGGTAAAGTAAAACGATTCGTAATTTTTAATAGATATGGAGATATCGTTTTTGAAAAGAAAAATTTTATCCCTACAAGAAATGATATTGCAAATAGCTGGGATGGAAAAGTAAAAGGACAAATAGTAACTGAACCAACTACATTTGTTTATATTGCAGAAGTAGAATGTCCAAATGGTGA
The DNA here is from genome assembly GCA_043770525.1 of Ferruginibacter sp. Classification (GTDB taxonomy): domain Bacteria; phylum Bacteroidota; class Bacteroidia; order Chitinophagales; family Chitinophagaceae; genus Ferruginibacter. The sequence continues at coordinate 4,289 of JAYVID010000013.1, read as the reverse complement.
ATCATTTGTACTGAAAAATTCAGTTATTTTAATAAGATAATTAAACTTTTACTATATATGATTTTTCAATGATTACCATTTTATTAACAAGTTTTAAGGTTACTTCTTATTTACAATTGTATTAACTATGTTTGTATTATAATTTAAAAATTAAAAAAAAACAAAATGAAATTTACTAAAATCACACTTGCTGCCGCACTAATGGTTGCCGTAGCATTTTCAAGTTGCAAACCAAAAGATGCAGACATCCAAACTGGTGTAGAAGCAGCTTTAAAAGCAGACCCTAAAGCAGCTACTACAAAAGTAGAAGTAAAGGAAGGGGTAGTTACATTAACAGGTGAATGTTCTGATGCAGATTGCAAAGCAAACTGCGAAAAGTTAGCTGGAGCTGTAAAAGGAGTAAAACCACCAGTAATTAACAATTGTACAATTACTCCACCAGTTGCTGCACCAGCTTCATTAACCACCACACTATCTGCTGAAGTAATGCAAAAAGTAAAGGATGGTTTAAAGGATATGACTACACTTAGCATCGGAGGGTTTACAGGTAAGGCAGTAATCATTAATGGTGAAACCAGCAAAGATGGTAAAATGAAATTAATGCAAATGTTAGCTTCTGCTAAAGTTTTGCTTGATGCAGCTTCAAAAATTACAATTAAGTAATTTAAAAAATTTTAATAATAAATAAACAACAAATAAAATGGCATTACAAGATAAATATGCATCACTTATTGATGCAGCAAAAGCTCACGGAGTTGCAAATCTTTCTGTAGCAGAACAAGATGGAGTATTACATATAGCAGGTACAGCAGGTAGCACAGCTACTTATGATGCTCTATGGGCATTATACGATCAACTTGACCCAGGTATGGCTAGTGGAGATTTAATGATGAACGTTGACATTAAAGCGGATGCTGGTGCTCAGTTACAAGTAACTACAGATTCTAGCAACCTTAACATTAGAAGTACACCAAGTACAGATGGAGCTGTAGTAGGTAAGGCTGGTCATGGTGAAACAGTAACATTGGTTGAAAAAACAGATGATAGCTGGTGGAAAGTAAGAACAGCAGATGGTGAAGAAGGTTATGCTTATGCACAATACCTATCTCCTCTTTAGTTTGGATATATTTTTAAAAAATGCTGCTTTATTTATTTAAAGCAGCATTTTTTTTTCTAGTTAGGCAAACTTTATTTTCAATTTTTAAAGATAAATTATACTAAGCTATAGCAAATAAAAAGCATACAAATAATTTTTTAAGTTACTTTTGTTTTCAATTTTAAAAAGTATGAAAAAGCTATTTTTATTAACAATACTTTGTTTCACTTTTATTTTTGCCTTTGCACAAAAAGAGAAAAAAATAAAAGGAATGTACATACAGTGGGGGTATAATAAAGAGTGGTATACCAGAAGCAACATACGATTTAAACTTAGCACTGGCGATGATTTTACCTTGGTGATGGCCAAGGCGCATGATAGACCGGATTTAGATGCTGTCTATAAAAAACCTGTAGAAATATCAATACCTCAATACAATTATAGATTTGGATTTTACTTAAACAAAACACATACAAAAGCAATAGAGTTAAATTTTGATCACATAAAATATATTGTAACTGATTACCAAAAAGTAAAAATTAGAGGGAGAATAAATGGAGTAGCACTCAATAAAGATACCATTCTTGACCCTAATAATTTTTTACACTTTGAGCATACTGACGGTGGTAATTTGTTACACATAAACTATGTACAGCAAAAAACTTTGCGAATGAATGCAGCAGGCACAAGGCCTTTGCTAAATGTAATTTGGAAGTTGGGTGCTGGCATTAATATTCCACGTAGTGATTTTACTTACAAGGGAGATAGATACAACAATGACTTTCATGTAGCTGGTTATAATTTAGCTGCGGAAGCTGGTGCAAGATTTTATTTTTCTAAAAAATGGTTTTTAGAAGGTACAGGAAAAGCAGGTTATGTAAGATATATTAATGCACTTGCCAATACAAATGCATTAAAAGGGAATAGGGTAATACATGCATTTGGCTTGCTCGAATTTATTGCATTGGTGGGATACGATATTAATTTTTAACAACACTCATTTGAATGCTATAAATCATACAAGAATTGTAAAAGAAACGGCCAATTTATTGGGCTTCGATTTTTGCGGCATAGCAAAAGCTTCATTTTTAAACGACGATGCCCGTAGGCTAGAAACATGGCTTAACAAAGGGATGCATGGTAACATGCAGTATATGGAAAACTATTTTGACAAACGTACAGACCCAAGCAAACTTGTGCCTGGAGCAAAATCAGTCATTACTTTACTGATTAATTATTTTCCAGAAAAAATACAATCAATTACTGCACCTAAAATTTCCAAATATGCTTATGGAAAAGATTATCATGACATCATTCGAGAAAAATTAAATCATTTCTTTTTTTTATTAAAAGAAAAAATTGGTGATATAAAAGGTAGAGGATTTGTAGACAGTGCGCCAGTATTGGAAAGAGCTTGGGCACAAAAAAGTGGACTGGGATGGATTGGTAAAAATGGAAATCTCATAAACAAAAAACAAGGCTCTTTCTTTTTTATTGCATCACTTATAACTGATATAAATTTAAATGCTGATGAATCAATAGCTAAAGATTACTGTGGTACTTGTACAAAATGTATAGATGAGTGCCCTACTGAGGCAATTTTGCCTAATAAAGTAGTAGACGGTAGCAAATGCATATCGTATTTTACGATAGAATTAAAAGACGCATTGATACCCGAAAAAATGAAGGGAAAATTTGATAACTGGATGTTTGGATGTGATACTTGCCAAGATGTATGCCCTTGGAACAAATTTAGTAAACCCAATACCAATGAGGGTTTTGAACCTATAAATGAAATACTGCATTATTCAGCTAGTGATTGGAATGAATTAACGGAAGAAAAATTTAAAATTATTTTTAGTAAATCTCCTTTAAAACGAAGTAAGTTTGAAGGGATTAAAAGAAATCTTTCTTTTATAAAGTAATCATTTACTTTCTACATATTCTTTCAAAGAATTTAACGCTTCTTCATTGCCTGCACCAGCCATTTTTTCTATAAAAATTCCACTAAATTTTTCCCAAGGATACCACTTAAGGTGTGTAATAGATTGCCATTGTACTTGCATATTTCCTTGTTCCATTACTGGCATTACGGTAAATACATTTTCCATATCCTTCTCTCCTTTACTTTGCAAATTTATTTTTACATAAGGATATTTTTTTTCAACAATTACAAGTTTATACTCCTTGGTATTTTGCATCCAACTGGCTGTAGAATTTATTTGATCTGATGTAGCTCCCAATTTAAGTACAGTAGAATCAGTCTTAAAAGCAGGATGCCAATGGTTCCAATTTTTTAAATCGCTTACTTCATTAAACAAACGAAGAGAATCTGCATGTACACTCACTGCTTTAGCATTGCCAATAGTGCTAGGTATAAGCAAAGAAATAAGTGTAATAACTATAAACAAACCAACAAAAACTATTAAAGCCCCTTTTATCATTTTCATATTAAAAAACTATTTTTTTTTATTCCCACTTAAATACTTTTATTGCAATTGCATATACAAAAACACCCCACAGCAATAAAATACCAATTTCATTTTTCACATCCCAAAGGCTAGCCCCTTCGAATGCAACGCTACGCATGGCAGTATTAAGATGTGTTAATGGTAGTGCTTTTGAAATTGGTTGCAACCACTTAGGAAAATTTGCAATAGAGAAAAAAGTACCTCCTAATAAGAACTGTGGCAAAGTAATTAAATTTGCAAAAGGTGGAATGGTACTATCACTTTTGGCTAGCCCACTTACAATAAAGCCAAAGCCCATAAAAATAACAAGACCAATAAAACTAAGAAAAAGCATTTCTAAAAAAGTACGATATCCATTTACCAAAGTAAAGCCAAAAATTAAATAACCTACACCAATTATTACGATAGCCGTTATCATTTGAAATATAACTCGACTAAGGCATTCGCCTAAAATTATGTGTGTGCGACTTATTGGTGTAGCAAAAAACCGTTTTAAAATTAACTGATTTCTAAGATTAAAAAAGCTGAAGGCTACACCAAATACACCCGCACTTAACAAAGAAAAACCAAGCTGCCCAGGAAGTATAAAATCGATTGTTTTATATTGTCTTATTACTGCCCTATCTTTAATATTTTTTTCATCAAAATCAAAAGTTGCAATGGTAGGTCTGTTAGCAAATGCTTTGTCACTAACTTTATTTATTGTACTGTTTAAAATATCT
>JAYVID010000012.1:0-3621 GCA_043770525.1 Ferruginibacter sp. | reverse complement strand
GTAGATGGTATAAAAATAGATGGTTTTTGGTGGGCAATGATATTTAGTATTACACTTTCTATTTTTGATACAGCCATTCAAAAAACGATTGATAGCAATAAAAAAAATTAAAACTACCTGTATACTAAGTACGTAAATTTACAGTATGAAAAGGGGTCTGTTATTATTATTTATGGTTTTTATAAAGCTAGCCTTATTTGCACAATGCTCTATGTGTACAAAAACAGCACAGCAGCTAGGTGAAAAACCAGCACAGGGTTTAAATGCTGGTATTTTATATTTAATGCTTACTCCTTTTCTTATCGTAGGTTTTGTAGGTTGGAGATGGTGGAAGGGTAACAAAGCTATGGAAGCAGCAGATTTGGTTAATGATAAAATCTAACTTGATTTCCTTATAATATTAGCAACAAAGCGATAGATATTAAAATTGCTTAACTCTTTCTCAATACTAGTTTTAAGCGTAGCTTTATTAAATAGTTTCATTCTTTCTTTTTGTAATAAAAAATAAACTTTTTCTACCATAAGCCATATTTTTCTATCATTGGTCTTGCTAAACTGAAGTGAATTTTCAATTTCCTGTTTAAGTTCTACAATACCTTCGTTTTTTGAAGCTGTTGTTTTAATTACTTTTACTTCCGTATCATGGTTGCTAAATGCTGGGGCTAACATAAGGCGTAAATTTTTTACAAATGTATTTGCTCCTGGCCTATCTGCCTTATTTACTACAAACAAATCTGCTATTTCCATAATACCTGCTTTCATGGTTTGTATTTCATCTCCCGATTCGGGCACAATTACTAGAACGGTTACATCAGCTAAGCCAGCTATTTCTATTTCACTTTGCCCTACGCCTACAGTTTCTACAATAATGTAATCAAAATCTGCAGTTTTAATTGTGTCGGTAATTTCTAATATTTTAGGATGCAAACCTCCAAGGGCACCTCTTGTAGCTAATGAACGAATAAACACACTGGGTTCATTATACCACCTACTCATTCTTATTCTATCGCCTAGTAAAGCTCCTAAATTAAAAGGAGAAGATGGGTCAACACATAGTACAGCAACTTTTTTTCCATCATTAACTAATAAAGCAATAAGTGCATCTGTAAGTGTGCTCTTACCTGCACCTGGCGGGCCTGTGATACCAATAACAGGCACATTATTATTTGGAAGTTTTTGTAAAAAATCTTCATAACCCTCGGCTTCATTTTCTACTAAAGAAATACAGCGAGCTAGGCTTTTTCTATCACCCTCTTTTATTTTTTTTAAAAAATTAGTCCACATTTTTGCTAAAGTAATGTAAAGATTAATAAAAAGGAGAATTTTTACAACTTACAAAGTAGTATTTTGCAACAACATTTATAAAATTGACAAAAGAAAAAAGTATATCGGTCATTATTCCTAATTATAATGGGATTGTATTGTTACCACAAATTTTGCCACCACTTTTTGATGCGTTAAATTTTACCAAACTAGTTTACGAAGTTATTATTTCAGATGATTGCTCAACAGATGAAAGTGTTGTTTTAATAGAAACCCATTATCCTCAAATAAAGTTAATAAAAGCTAACACAAACAAGGGGTTTTCGCCAACCATAAATAAAGGAATTTTTGTAGCAAAGTATGAATTAATATTATTGCTAAACAGCGATGTAAAATTAACGGAAGATTACTTTGTAAATTTACTATCCTATTTTGATAACGATGATACCTTTGGTGTAATGGGGAGAATAATAGGCTGGGATGATGATATAATACAGGATGGTGGTAAATATCCATCTTTTCATGGAGCTAAAATAAAAACATCTAGAAATTACATACCGCTTGAAAGTAAAGCTGGAGATAGATTATATAGCATGTACTTATCTGGTGCCAACGCATTGGTGAGTAGACAAAAAATAATTGAACTAGGTGGATTTGATGAACTGTTTGCACCATTTTATGTAGAAGATTTTGAATTAAGCTTACGGGCATGGCGGCTTGGTTGGAAATGTTATTATGAGCACAATGCAATCTGTAGGCATCAAACATCTGTAACTATAAAATCAATAAGTAGTAAAAACAACACACGAAAAATTTATTACCGCAATAAAATGTTTTTACATGCTATTCATTTAAAAGGCTTATGCTTGGTATTATGGTTTTTGCAATTAGTACCTGAAACTATTATACATTTAATAACAGGTAGGTTATGGTATTTTGCTTCTTTAAAAATGTTTATTACTTCTTTTTCAAAAATTAACAACTCCAAATTTTTTTTTAAAAAGCTAGCTATGAAAGAGCAAAAAACAATTAGCTTAAATGAAGTTGTAAAATCAATACAATTATCGTTAGCTAATAAAATGATTAATAAATTTTAAAAAATTCCATGCAAGTAGTTTAAACTATTGTATTTAAAATTTCAATTAGTTTTTTTGATTGTTCAATAGGATTAAACTTTTTGGCATATTCTTTCAAATAGCTTTTGTCATAATTACTATAATTTATTTCCATATTCTGCATAGCAATACTAAGCTCATCATAATTATGATTTACAACAATGCCAATTCCATCTTTTACAAATTCATTTATTCCGCCTGAGTTTATTCCTACTATTGGTTTACCTAAGTGTGCAGCTTCTATCAACACTAGTGGAAAAGAATCTTCTCTTGATAAAGATAAATATGCATGCCCTATATCAAAATAACTATGGTAATCATCCGACTTTAAACCAGTAAAAATAATTCTATCTGAAAATTGTTGTTTTTTGGCTTCTTCTACATAAAAACTAGTGCCGCTTTTATCTGTTTCACCCAGCCAAATTATTTTATGGTTTACTTTTAGTTTTTTTATAAGCGGAATTAAAAAATCCACCCCTTTAGTTGTATTGGCATGGCCAGATATTATCCAAACAAAATCGGTTGGCTTTATACCCAACTCAGTTTTTATTTCATGTATAGGTCTTGTAAATTTAATATTAGCATCATCTACAAAGCCGTATAAAAGTTGTACATTTTTGTGCCCCATATCTATCAATTTTTCACACACAATTTCAGAGCAGCCAATTGCCAGTGTAGATTTTTTTACAAGTGTTTCTATAATTTCATTTTTTACCAAGCTGTAAGACATGGGTAATTCATGAAAGTGTGTTACAAACTTTACGCCTAATTTTTTAGCAAGTTTAATAGCCTCTTTATTGGCTATTGTATTTATGTACCAAAAATCTGGTTTTATTTTTTTATGAATAATACGAAGTTGAAACTCAATAGGGTTTACACCTATAGCATATAATAGCAATCTTAAAATACGGTATAAAAAATTATTGTGTTGTTTATAACCTACATAATGCTTTATATTTTTGGATAATAATTTTAAAAGTACACCGTTATCTCTAGAAAATAAATACGGTTTAAAATCTTGCTTCTCCATATTTTGTAAAATATAGAACAACTGCATTTCAGAACCACTTCTTCCAAAATAGGGGGTTATAAATAATATTTTTTTCATGCAGGTTTAAATATACAACATTTTAAAAATGACCTTTAAAGAAATTAAGCAAAATAAAATTTCGATATCGACTATTTAAAAAGTTTTTGAAACTAGGGTTGTAATATTTTAAGGCTTCTGTTCTGTTTGTTTTAC
>JAYVID010000011.1:0-17050 GCA_043770525.1 Ferruginibacter sp. | reverse complement strand
TGACTCGTATGAATGCCATGCAGTATCTGTCCAATTTATTTTACAATCCATTTTTTATACCTTTTTTGGATTTCTGCATGTGGAGTTACATTCCCATTTTCAGACTCTACTAAAGCTTTTTCTACAGATGTCTTAATTTTATCAGGCATAGAATCCCACCAACCATCATCGGCATCAACTTCTAACATAGCATGCATCATTTTTACAACCTTTACGTCTGCGGTATCTATATATTTTTTCACCTCTTGCCGCATTAATTTTTCTGAATTCATAACATTTTCATTTGTAACAAATTTACTTAAAATTAAATACCTATTTCAACACCTCTCTAGCAATAACCACCTTTTGTATCTCACTTGTACCTTCACCAATTGTACACAACTTACTATCCCTATAATATTTCTCTACAGGAAAATCTTTTGTGTAACCATAGCCACCAAATATTTGCACTGCATCTGTACTTATTTCTACCGATATTTCGCTGGCATAATATTTTGCTATGGCAGCTTCTTTGGTCATAGGTAAGCCTTTCATTTTAAGATCGCATGCTTGGTCTATCAATAATTCTGCAGCGGCTATTTTTGTAGCCATGTCTGCTAGTTTAAAAGAGATACCTTGAAAATTTGCAATAGCCTGATCAAACTGATGACGCTCTTTTGCATATTGTACTGAAGCTTCATAAGCACCTTTTGCAATGCCTAAGCTTAATGCTGCAATTGAAATTCTGCCACCATCTAATATCTTCATAGCTTGTTTAAAACCATCTCCTACATTGCCCAATCTTTGTGAATCAGAAATTACACAATTGTCAAAAATCATTTCGCAGGTTTCGCTTGCACGCATGCCTAGTTTGTTTTCTTTTTTACCAGCCATAAATCCTGCTGTCCCTCTTTCTACAATAAAAGCAGTACTATTATTCTTTGCACGGGGTTCTCCCGTTCTACAAACAACCAATGCAATGTCTCCACTTTTGCCATGGGTTATCCAACTTTTTGCTCCGTTAATAATCCAATTGTCACCATCTTTTACGGCAGTTGTTTTCATATTCCCCGCATCGCTTCCTGTATTTGGTTCTGTAAGCCCCCATGCACCTAAATGCTCTGCAGTAGCAAGCTTTGGTAAATATTTTTTCTTTTGTTCTTCATTACCAAAGTATAAAATATGACCAGTACACAAACTATTATGCGCTGCCACCGATAAACCAATAGAGCCACACACTTTTGCTATTTCTTGTATAATGGCACTGTATTCAAAATAGCCAAGCCCTGTTCCACCATATTCTTCTGGTACAAAAACACCCATCATACCAAGCTTTCCCAGTTCTTTAAAAATATGAATAGGAAATTCTTGGCTTTCATCCCATTCCATTAAATGTGGCTTAATATATTGTAATGCAAAATCTCTAGCAGATTGTGCTACTTGTGCTGTTATTTCATTTTGACGAAAATCCATTGTTGTAATTGTAATTTTGAAACTGCAAAGTAGGTAAAATTAAGCTAACAACCGTTAGTTTATAGACTTAAATAAGGTGCAATCTTGTTGTATGTTTCCTCATCTATTATCATAATTTTTTTGAGGTCGTCAAGGCTTTTGTAATCGCCATGTTGTATTTTATATTCTGTAATAACCTTTGCTAATTGCCAGCGTATGTAAGGGTGTACTTTTAACTCATCTGATGTGGCAGTATTTATATTTATTTTACGAATATTATCACCATTAATTTTTAAAAAGGGTTTTATTTTTTGATAAGTAGAATCTGGCAAACCAAAGGTTTCTGCTACTTGCTCCACTTTATAAAAGCCTCCTAGCTTTTCTCTAAATTTTAATATACGTTTAGAAAAGCCTCCACCAATACCCGGCAAAGCATCATAAGCTGCAGAGTCTCCTGTATTAACATCTACTATTGCAATAGCTTTCTTTTCATATACTTTCTTTTCGTATACTTGTTTTTCGTAAGATTTGTAACTGCTGCTGTAATTATTGTTGTATTTCTTTTCTTGCCCACCTGCAATGCGTACATAAGGTATGAGTCTATCTTTTTCATCATCCCTCAGTCCCCATACTTTTCTAAGATCATCTGGCTCCCTAAATCTTCCACCTTTTGAAATGTATTTTTGCATACTTGCAATTGTCTTATCTTTTATACCAAGTTTTTGCCAGCCTGCCACATCCAATGTGTTAGGATCAAAATAAAACATGCTACCTGTAAAACTTTTATCATATTCTTTTTTAGGATAAGTATGATAACCAGCACCATCATTGTATTCATTTTTGGTGTAGTAGTTATTTGTGCTGTCTTGCTGTTTTACTTTTAAAGAATCTGCTGCTGAAAAAATGGATTTATCACTTATTGCTTCATCTTTTATAATAAGTGGGTATATGTATTTTGCACTTACAAAAATGCAGAAGATGGTTGCTAAAAGTGTAAAAACACCTCGTTTTTCTTTTTTGGTAAAATTGAGAAAGCCGTTTGCAGAATCGTTTTGCATAAGCCATGTTTTAGTACAATAAATTTACATAAAACATTTATTATGAGCAAAAAATAGTTTTTATTTTTTCAATAAAGAAAATTAACAACTTAAATTTTTTTAAAAAAACAGGATTTCCAAAGTAAATTGCTAAACATCTAATACCAACCCATCATACCCCAACTTACAAGCATTAGGCAAGTTTTCACTCACCACATCATGCAACCCTAGCTGGTGGCTTATATGTGTAAAATAAGTTTGTGGTATTTTTAATGCTTGCGATAAATCAATGGCTTCTTGCAAAGTAAAATGCGAAATATGTTTTTCGTGGCGAAGTGCATTTAATACTAAAACTTCGCTGCCTTTAATTTTTTCTTGTTCACTTTCTTCAATTCTATTGGCATCGGTAATGTAGGTAAAATTTCCAAATCTAAACCCAAGTACCGGCATTCTTAGGTGCCAAACTTTTATGGGTGTTACTATAATATCTCCAATTAAAAATGAATCTTCTTCAATTGTGTGCAAATGAATATCTGGAATACCAGGATATTTTTCTTCTGCAAAAACATAATAAAATTCTCTTTTTAATGCTACTTGTGTAAACTCATTTGCATACACATTTATTGGTTTTTTCGAAAAATAGTTAAATGCTTTTATATCATCTAAACCAGCCACATGGTCTTTATGTGAATGTGTAAAAATAATAGCATCTATACTTTTTACTTTTTGCCTTAGCATTTGATATCGAAAGTCTGGTGTAGTGTCTACAATAATATTAGTAGTTTCACTCTGTACCATTATGCTGCTGCGGAGCCTATTGTCCTTTGGGTTGGTAGATGTACATACGGCACATTCACATGCTATCATGGGTACTCCACTACTAGTACCTGTACCAAGAAAAGTTATTTTTAAAGGAGGAAAAGACATTCTTAAAATTACGAATTATAAATTACGAATGTCAAATTTTGTAAAACAGCTATTAATAAACAGCATTATTTATTAAACAGCCACCGCCATTGTCATTAATTCAGCATACAATTTTTGGCTTTCCAATGTAAGTAAATCAAAATTTATATTAAGTTGAGGTAAAAGATCAATCATGGTATTAATTCTACCTTCAAGTGGTAAAAATTTATTTAATACAACTACTTTTTTTGCTTGTAAAATGCAGTAGCCACTTTGAAAAGAACCCCTTTCATAGCGAATTACATAGCCACTTTCTTCTGCTATTTTTTCTACTTTATCTAATGTAGTTTGTGTAAATTTTAATGCTGCCAATACTTATACTATTTTATTATACATGCAATTTCTTTCATTTGCAGCAGTATTGGTAAAAACGTTTTCAACAATAGTTGATAACTTAATTCTGCCCCCTAAATATCCGGAGAAGGACTTTTGAAGTTGAATGATTGAAAAATAATTGAAGTGCTTACCAAGTCCCCCTTCGGGGGATTTAGGGGGCTTCTTACTTATTCGTCATTCTTATCACTGGCACAATCATTTCCTCCAAACTCACTCCACCATGCTGAAAAGTATTTTTATAATAATTTACAAAATGGTTATAGTTATTGGGGTAGCATAAAAATATATCTCCTTTTGCAAAAACAAAAGTAGAGTTTACATTGGGTACAGGCAAGCCTGCTTCTCTAGGATCACGAAAAGCCAATACATCTTTTGCTTCATAGTTTAAATTGCGTCCATGCTTATAACGTAAGTTGGCGGTGGTTTGTTTATCGCCAATAACTTTTGCGGGCGTTTTTACCCTTGTGCTACCATGGTCAGTAGCCACAATCATATTCAATTTTTTATCTGCTATTTTTTTCAATGCTTGGTGAAGCGGACTGTGCTCAAACCAACTTTGGGTGATGCTTCTATAACTTATTTCATCCCCAGCTAATTCTTTCAGTACTTCCATTTCTGTACGTGCATGGCTTAGCATATCTACAAAATTGTATACGATTACATTAAGGTCGTTTTGCAACATGTTGTGCATATTGTCTACTAACTTTTGCCCATCATGGTTATTGGTTATTTTGGTGTAAGAAACTTTTAAATCTCCCTTACCCATTTTTTTTAATTGTGCTCTTAAAAAATCTTCTTCGTGCAAGTTTTTCCCACCATCTTCATCATCGTTTTTCCATTGCTCTGGAAAATTCTTTTCAATATCTACAGGCAGCATGCCAGCAAAAATGGCATTGCGTGCATATTGTGTAGCAGTAGGTAAAATGGCATAAAAAGTTTCTTCTTCAAGTATCCTAAAACTTTCTGCAAAAATGGGCTGTATGGTTTTCCATTGGTCAAAACGCAAATTATCTATTAGTACAAAAAACAATGGCACTCCTTTTTCTAAATGGGGCAGTACTTTAAATTTTAGTAAAGTATGGCTCATTATGGGTGCATCCACCGTTTTTGGCCCTACCCAACTTGCATAATTTTTACTAATAAATTTAAAAAACTCAATGTTAGCTTCCTGCTTTTGTGTATTAAAAACTTCTTGCATTTCTGGACTATCACTTTTCTTCATTTCAAGTTCCCAATACACCAGTTTCTTATACAAATCCATCCACTCATTATAATTGGGGTTATCGTTTAAAGCCATAAACAAACTCCTAAACTCTTGTTGATAAGCAGAAGTGGTTTTCTCCGCCACCAATCTTTTGTTGTCTATTATTTTTTTAAGCGAAAGCCATACTTGATTTGGGTTTACAGGCTTTATGAGGTAATCACTTATTTGGCTACCTATGGCTTCATCCATAATATTTTCTGCCTCATTTTTGGTAATTAGTACCACTGGTATGGTGCTATTTATTTCTTTTATTTGTTGTAGTGTTTGCAAGCCTGTAATGCCAGGCATACTTTCATCCATCAACACCACATCTACAATATTGTCTTTTACATACTCCACTGCATCAAAGCCATTTGTCTTTGTTGCTATTTCGTATCCTTTATTTTGTAGAAACATTATTTGAGAATTCAAACTATCTATTTCATCATCTACCCAAAGTATTTTTGCAATATTTGCCATGGTAATATTTTTACTAAAATGTATTCACTTTTATAAAATGCAATACAGTCAAAATTAAATAAATAAAAAAAATAAGTAAAAATGTAGGCTAATAATATTTTTTTATAGTAGAATAATATTTTAAATGAACAGCAAGGTCATTAACATTTGTTAAAGATAACCTTGTTTAACAAAACATTAATGATCTTTTATAAATCACTCAGCTTGAAACTATCTTTCATTCTTATTCCTTTATCAGTCATTTGAAGGGTACAGCATTCTATTGTTGGGTCATGTTCAAAAAATAAAATATAATCATTTTGCAATGCCTCTGTAAGATAACTTTCTTTTTCTGTCAATGTTGTTGCAGGAAACATATCATAACCCATTACATAAGGCAAAGGAATATGCCCAGCAGATGGCAATAAATCTGCCATGTACAATATTGTTTTTCCTTTATAGGTTACTTGTGGCAACATCATTGCTTCTGTATGCCCAAATACCATGCGAATTAAAACATTTGATGGAAAATTATTTCCAGCAGTTTCTATAAATTGTAATTTACCACTTTCTTGTATAGGTAAAATATTTTCTTGTAAAAAGGATGCTTTTTCTCTATCATTAGGGTTTACTGCCCAGTTCCAATGCCTTTCATTGCTCCAATAAGTAGCGTTTTTAAATGCAGGTAAGTAGCTTTCGCCTTCTTTAATAATTGCACCACCACAATGATCAAAATGTAAATGCGTAAGCAATACATCAGTAATGTCATCTTTAGTAAAACCATGTGCTGCAAGAGATTTATCTAAAGTATCTTCTCCATGCAAATAATAATGACCAAAAAACTTTTCACTTTGTTTATTTCCCATGCCTGTATCTACCAACATAAGTCTACCCTCATCTTGTATAAGCAAACACCGTAATGCCCAGCTGCACATATTATTTTCATCGGCAGGGTTTATTTTGTTCCAAATACTTTTTGGCACTACTCCAAACATGGCACCACCATCTAGCTTAAAATAACCTGTGTTTATAGAAAATAGATTCATGTTTAAGATTTAATAGTTTCCGCTTTTTGTTTATTTAGTGCAAAGTATAAAAACATTAAACCAATTGCAAAAAATATTATAAGAGATAATACAGAATATTTCATACTCAAAATCTCACCTATTAAACCAAAGCTAATCATTCCCAAAACGATAGCAACTTTTTCTGTAAGGTCATAATAGGTAAAGTAAGAAGATGTGTCTTTTGTTTCTGGCATAAATTTAGAAAACGTAGACCGACTAAGCGATTGAATACCGCCCATTACTAAACCAACAGCAACAGCTAATAAGTAAAAACCATACTCAATTGGAGTTTGCTTTGGTTCTAGTTCTTTTTCTAATACTAATATTTGATTCTCTAATAATGCTATTTGTGCGGTATTGTTTTGAGTACTTGCCAATGTTTTTTCGTCTTTTAATTTCTGTATTTGCTGATGTGCAGGCTGCAGAGATTCAGCATTTGTAGCAGTAGTAAATGCAGCAATACAAATTACTATCCACATAAATACAACCCCTATAAGCACTTTTATATTACCGTATTTTGCCGATAAACAGCTCATTAATAATGCACCTGGTATAGCAACCAATTGTATAATAACAACCGTTATTATTAACTTTGTATCTGGCAATTGTAATAATTTACTTCCAAATAATGTGGCGGCAAGCATTACTGTTTGTACACCCATGCTGTAAAAGAAAAACCCCCTTAAAAAAGTTTTTAAGATGGGCATATTTTTTATTTCACTAAATACTTTTTTTATTTCTACAAATCCATCTTTAAAAATATTACCTTTTTCTGTTACACTTTTTATTGTTTGTGGCAATCTTTTAAAAGTAATTTGAGCAAAACTAAACCACCAAATACCCACCAGTAAAAATGTTATTCTTGTAGCATCGCCAGCATTGGGCAACATTAATACAAGCCCAAAACCTACAAGTTGCATAATTACACTTCCAATATAACCAAATGAAAAACCCCTTGCACTTATTCTATCTTGATCTTCGGGAGAAGATATTTCTGGCAAATAAGCATTGTAAAAAACGATACTACCAACATATCCCATAGCAGCCATCATAAATGCAAAAATTCCAATCCATAAACTAGACACATCTTTAAAAAAATAAAGTGATACACATCCCACACTGCCCATATAACAGAAGAAACGCATAAAGTTTTTCTTATTACCTCTCGTATCTGCAATAGATGTAAGTATGGGATAAGATAATGCAATAATTAAATAGGCAGCAGCAATACAATAATCATATAGAGATGTATTTACAAATTTTCTACCTAAAAATGTTACTATATCGCTACCACTATTGTCTTTAGCAATACTTGTAAAATAAATAGGAAAAAAAGTAGTAGTTATTACTAGGTTGTAAACAGAATTTGCCCAGTCGTACATGGCCCACCCGTTTATTATTTTTTTTGAAGCTGTTTTGGTTTGCATTTATTAGTTTGAACAAGTAAAATAATAATAAAAAATAGAAGTACAATATTATTTTCAATTTAACTAAAAAGCAATGGTAAATAAATACTTGATTTGATGAAATAAAATTCAAATTACAAGTTTATGTAAGTAATTTATTAACCTGTAATGATACCTTTCCAAAGAAGTACTAATAAAATAATGCCTACAACTATTCTATAAATACCCCAAACTTTAAAACCATATCTTTTTAGAAACCCAATAAAAAATTTTATGGCTACTAGTGCTACTATAAAGGAAACTAAACTGCCCACTAATAAAGTAGAAATATTATTTGTACTTAGTACTTCTGGATGATCTTTATAAGTATCTAAAAAACTTTTTGCTGATGCTGCAAACATAGTGGGAACTGCTAAGAAAAAAGAAAATTCTGCAGCTGCACTTCTAGTTAATTTTTGGCTCATACCAGTTATAATTGTAGCTGCACTTCTACTTAAACCAGGAAAAATGATTGATAGTATTTGTCCGCAACCAATTATAAAAGCTGTTTTGTTACTTACTTTTTCTTCTGAATCTATAGTAGGGTTTTTAAATAATTTATCTACAAACAATAATAGTACCCCCCCTGCAAGCATTACCCATGCTATAAATTGAAGATTTTTTAAACTATCGCCAAGGTATTTTTTTAAAATTGTTCCGATAATTAAAGCAGGTATTAAGGCAATAATTAATTTAATATAAAACCCTATTTTTTTAAAATTGAAAAACTTTTTGTAATAAATTACTACTACTGCTAGTATGGCTGCAAGCTGTATAACTACATCAAACATTTCATCAAATGGCGAAGATTTTATTCCTAATATGCTTTGAGTAAATTTTATATGTGCGGTAGACGAAATTGGCAAAAACTCTGTAAGCCCCTCTACAAATGCTATTATAATAGCTTCAAAAAATTTCATGGTTTATATTTTGTGCTCTAAAAGCTTTAAAAAGAAATGCGATGAAAGATAAAAATCTTCATCGCATAATAATCTAATATCTATAATCTAATGATTAAAATTTATTTAGGTTTTTTAAGAATACCAACAATTTCAATTACAAAACCTAATATAATAAGTAAAGGTGCTATCGTAATACGAGTAGTACTGTACACCTCTTTGGGGTCAAAAATTTTAGGGTCATCATTTTTTCCACCAGTCATAAGAATAAAGCCAAGCGCTATTATCACTAACCCTGCTATCATGATAATGTAATTCTCTTTGCTAAATAAGCTAAAGCTGGGTGTGCTGCTGTTTTGTTTGTTTTCTGTAATCATATACTTTATTAAAGCTGCAATTTATAAATATTAATACAAATCATCCAATTTCAATTTCAAATATTTTAATACAGCTCTATGAGAGCTTACCAAACTAATGATAACACCTACCAATATCATAGAGCCAAATAGAATTGCCATGCTTGTATTGTCTCTTAAAATTTTAATTTCAGGTCTAAATGACTCTACCAAAAATATAAAAGCTATTAACATACCTATAGAAATTAATGCTGCTATGAGTCCATTTACAATAGCCCTTATATCTATAGGTTTGGCTATAAACCACCTTGTAGCACCTACCATTTGCATTGTTTTAATAAGAAAACGATTGCTATACATAGCAAGCCTTATCGTACTATCTATTGAAAAAATAACCAGTATAGTTAAAATAAGTGCGGCTATAACAAAACCTATTAAAATGTTTCTTGCAAGGTTTCCAACTTTTGATACAATTTCTTCAGGAAACTTAAAACCAGAAATTAAACCTGGATATAGTTCCTGTATTTGTGCAGAAATTTTATTTAATGTATCTATTTGTACATAATTGGCTTTTACAAAATATTCATAGCTTTCTGGCAGCGGATTGGCTTCTATAATGGTTTTCCACAAAGTATCATGCTCGGCTTCGTATCTTTTTATGGCCACTTCTCTAGATACATATTCTACAGATTTTATGTAGGGTAGCGATGCTATGTATAGCTTTGCGCTATCTATTACTTTTTTAGATGCATCTCTATTTATAAAAGCCTGCACTTGTACTTGCTCTTTTATGTAATCACCCGTTTTTCTAAGGTTAATCAATATCCAGCCTATTATTCCAAATAAAAATAACACAAGCGCCACACCTATGATTGCTGTAATATAGTTGGGTTTCCCTCTTTTGCTAGATGATTTTCCGAATTGAGCCATATTTAAAAAATTCTGATGTTTAGGTTTATTTCTACTTCAATAGTGACAAAAATAAGGTTTTTGTAATGTTTAGTTTATTTTTGATTAAAATCAGTTGTTTGGTGTTCAAATATATTTTAAGAAAACCAATAATGCTGCTTATTAATTTGTTAAAAGTTTTTTGAGAAAAATTGGGGCGTGCCCCTTTCCCGCAAGTGTATAACATTCAAAGTATTATTTTTCTTTGCATAGTTTATAAATTTTATCGGTAAAGAATGGCCGGCCTGCCCCGCAGTAGTGCGGGGGCTTTCCGCTATTACTCCTCGCCACAAAGCCTATGCACAAGGCTTCAGCTGTGGGGTAGCCGCTGCAATCCCTCACGCACTCACAAAATAGCAATCTTTCTTTAAACTCAAAACAGTTAAAATAAAAAATAAAAAACCCTTTTGCTCCTTTGCAATCTTTGCATGAAACAAAAACTTAGCAACTTTGCAAACTTTGCATCTTTGCGTGAAAATAAAAAACTTAGCAACTTTGCAAACTTTGCGTGAAACAAAAAAACTTAGCAACTTTGCAAACTTTGCAACTTTGCGTGAAAATAAAAATGGAATATAACTTTAGAGAAATAGAAAAAAAGTGGCAACAAAAATGGAAGGCAGATAAGGTATATGAAGTACCCAACGAATCTCCTAAGCCAAAGTTTTATGTGTTGGATATGTTTCCGTACCCAAGCGGTGCAGGCTTGCATGTGGGGCATCCGCTTGGCTATATTGCTAGCGATATTTATAGCCGCTACAAAAGACTAAAAGGCTTTAATGTACTGCATCCTATGGGGTTTGATAGTTTTGGATTACCAGCAGAACAATATGCTTTAGAAACAGGGCAACACCCAGCTGTAACCACAGACAAAAATATAGAAACCTTTAAAGCACAGTTAGATAAAATTGGGTTTTGCTATGATTGGAGCCGTGAGGTACGCACCAGCGACCCTAGCTATTATAAGTGGACACAAAAAATATTTTTAGAATTATTTAATTCTTATTTCTGCAATAGTTGCAAGCAAGCAAAACCTATTACTGAATTAATAAAAAAGTATGAAACCAAAGGTGGAAGCAGCTTTACAGCCGAGCAATGGAATGCTTTTAGCAAAAAAGAGCAGCAAGAAATTTTAATGAAACGCCGTTTGGCTTTTAGTAAATATGGCGAAGTAAATTGGTGTGAAGCACTAGGTACCGTGCTTGCAAACGATGAAGTAGTAAATGGGGTGAGCGAACGTGGCGGCCACCCTGTAGAAAAAAAGAAAATGCGCCAGTGGTATTTGCGCATTACAGCTTATGCCGATAGATTGTTACAAGGCTTGGAAACAGTAAGCTTTAGTGAGCCTATGAAGGAAATGCAAAGGAATTGGATTGGGAGGAGTGAAGGTGCTGAGATCCTCTTCCCCGTCCCTTCTCCACAGGTGGAGAAGGGGGAAGCGAAGATTGAAGCGAAGACCGAAGTGGATATTGATGCGAAGATGGAAGCGAAGGGGGCAGCACTTGCTCCAAAATATTCTGTTTCCTCGCCAATGCATTATGAGCTTGCAAGAAAAAATAGAAAAAATCATACCGAAGCAGAAGATGCGCTTTGGCAAGAATTGCGTGCTAGTAAATTGGATGCAAAATTTAGAAGGCAACATGCTATTGATGCATTTATTGTTGACTTTGTAAGTTTGCAAGATGCATTAATTATAGAAGCAGACGGTGGCTATCATGAAAATGAAGAACAAAAATTGTATGATGAAAATCGTACAAGAATTTTAAATGAAATTGGTTTTACAGTTATAAGATTTACAAATGAAGAAATTTTAAGCAAGATTGAGACTGTAAAAAATCAAATCAAATTAAAATTAATAGAACTTTCCAATACGAAACAAACCCAAGCCCACAAAGAAGAATCAAGGGGTAGCGAGTTGACTCCCCCTTCTCCACACCGTGGAGAAGGGCAGGGGTTGAGGTCAGGGACGGGGGTGAGGTGCTACACCACACGCCCCGATACAATCTTCGGAGTAGATTTTCTTGTACTTGCACCAGAGCATTCTTTAGTAAATGAAATAACAACAGATGCCGAAAAAGAAAAAATAGAAGCATACCTCACCTACGTAAAAAGCCGTAGTGACCGAGAGCGTATGAGCGAAGTAAAACAAATTACAGGTTGCTTTACAGGTGCGTATGCTACCAACCCATTTAACGGAAAGCAAATACCAGTATGGATTGCAGAGTATGTGCTTGCAGGTTATGGCACAGGTGCTATTATGGCTGTGCCTTGCGGCGATCAAAGAGATTTTGCATTTGCACAGCATTTTAATATTCCAATTACCAATATTATTGGTAATGATTTTAATGGTACAGAAGCCAATGCAACCAAAGAAGCCACTTTACAAAACTCCGATTTTTTAAATGGCATGCTCATGAAAGATGCCATTGGTGTAGCCATCAATAAAATAGAAGAACTAGGCATAGGAAAAAGAAAAGTAAATTATAGAATGAGAGATGCGGGCTTTAGCCGCCAGCGTTATTGGGGCGAGCCATTTCCTATTGTATGGCAAGAAGAAACTGCCATTGCATTAGCAGAAACAGATTTACCGCTAGAACTACCACATGCAGAAAAATATGGTCCAGGGCCTAATGGTGAAGGGCCATTGGCGAATATGGTGGAGTGGACCTCATCCCCTTCCCTTCTCCACAAAGTGGAGAAGGGTGACGAGGAGATTAAAGCGAAAATGAGGCGACGGGAAACGAGCACCATGCCGGGCTACGCAGGTTCATCATGGTATTTTTTGCGCTACATGGACCCACACAATACCCAAACTTTTTGTGACAGAAAAGCTAGTGATTATTGGAACCAAGTAGATGTATATGTAGGTGGTACAGAGCATGCAGTTGGGCATTTATTGTACAGTCGCATGTGGACAAAAGTATTATACGACCTAGGTTACATTGGCTTTGAAGAACCATTTAAGAAATTGGTGAATCAAGGGATGATAACTGGCAGTAGTAGGTTTGTTTACAAATTACCTTACTCCTATGAAATCGTTTCAGATAAGTATGACTGGAAAGATAAGTTTATACCGCCCTTTTTTGTATCTCGTACTTTATTATATGAAAGTGAAAAGCCTGAAACATTATTAAAAATACGAGAAGTCATTGATGAAAAGCTAGATCAAATTTTTGGAGAGCGAATATTGCAGACTTCTGCAAGTCCTCTTCCTTTTGAACCACTTCGTGTGCCTGTAGATATAGTTGATGGATTTGAACTAAATCAAGAGCTATTTAGAAAATGGCGTTGTGAATATGAAAACGCAATTTTTATATGTGATGAAAATACAACATCAATAAATGTGAAATTGGGTGGTAAATACATCTGTGGCAGCGAAGTCGAAAAAATGTCCAAATCAAAATACAATACAGTAAACCCAGATGAGTTGTGTAACCAATACGGCGCCGATACCTTCCGCATGTATGAAATGTTTCTTGGCCCAGTAGAGCAAAGCAAACCTTGGGATACAAAGGGTATTGAGGGTGTGCATCGTTTCTTAAAAAAACTGTGGAGGTTGTTCTTCGCTGATATCTCCGCTGTTCCCTCTCCACTTGTGGAGAGGGGTAGGGGTGAGGAACCTACCGATGCAGAATATAAAATCCTCCACAAAACAATTAAAAAAATAGAGCAAGACACAGAAAATTTTTCTTACAACACAGCTGTAGCAGCATTTATGATTGCTATAAATGAATTGGCAGATGCTAAATGTTACAAAAAAGAAATTTTATCTCAAATATTAATTTTGCTTACACCTTATGCACCTCATATTTCAGAAGAGTTGTGGGCAGCTTTAGGGTGTGAGGGTTCTATTTTAGATGCACAATATCCAATACTAAACGAAGCTTATTTAGTAGAGGCTACTAAAGAATATCCTGTTTCTATAAATGGGAAAACCCGTAGTTCTATTAATTTACCTACAGAAGCAACCGAAGAAGAAGCCCGTGCAGCGGTTCTTAGCAACGAAGTAGTTTTAAAATGGATGGAAGGCGCAGAGGTAAAGAAATTTATTTTTGTAAAGGGGAGAATGATAAATGTGGTTGTGTAATTTCACGCAAAGCAAATAAGTTAGGCAAAGTTCGCAGAGCGGCTCACGCAAAGTAAATAACTTAGGCAAAGTTCGCAGAGGTTTATTTATTTTGAAAAACTAAGCTTTTCTCTTGTTCACCTTGGTACTAAACAAAGAACCTTGGCGAACTTTTTTCCTTTGCTCCTTTGCGTGAAATATTTGCGTGAAATATCTACTTGAAACCCTTACCTTACATAAATGAACAACAATCTTTCTTCCATACTCAAAAAACATCATCCTACTTTTCATCCTATCATAAAAATAGATAAACAAAAAGACCTTATCATACCTTTCGATTTTACAGAAGTCAACAAAGAAATTACTACAGATTTAATAGGCGATACCACAAAATTTTCTACTTACATCAACCTTAAATTAGAAAAAGAAAATGCAACATTTGGTATAGGAGGCTATAATGAAAATAGAACTTTTTACAGTCGAAGCCATCTCTTTGCTGGCGAGCAAGCACGTACATTACACCTAGGTGTAGATATATGGGGAGTAGCAGGCACGCCTGTATTTGCGCCCATGGGGGGCATGGTTCATAGTTTTGCCTTCAATAAAAATTTTGGAGATTATGGTGCTACCATTATTCTACAACACAATTTAGATACCACCGCATTTTATACTTTGTATGGGCATTTATCCTTAGCCGATTTAGAACAAATGCGTGTAGGTAAATTTATTACCAGAGGAGAAATATTTGCCCATTTTGGCAACCCTGAAGAAAATGGCGATTGGCCTCCACACCTGCATTTTCAAATTATAGAAGATATGGGAATAAAAGAAGGAGATTACCCTGGCGTATGCAATATTAATGACGCAGAAAAATATTTTAAAAATAGCCCTGATGCTAATTTGATGGTAAATTTAAATCATCTTTAGGATAGAAGAACTATAATAATTGTTACATCGAAACAAATTAAAAATCTAGTTTATTTTTTTTTCCATTACATGATGCGGTACATTAACTTCTATAAATTGATGACCTTTTATACTATAACCGAATTTGCCATAGAAACCAATAGCACTATCCCTTGCATGCATGGTCATTATTTTATAACCTTTATCTCTAGCTATGTTTTCAGCAAAATTTATTATAGAAGCACCAATACCTTTTCCATGTAAATTTGGTGCTACAGCCATTTGGCGAAGCCTAACAGTATCTTTATCGATTTTTACCAACATACAGCACCCAAGCATTACCCCATCTTCCATACAAGTTATTAGAATTTCATCTTTTTCTTTTTCTAATTCTTCTTCGCTAAAAGTAAGACCCAGTGGTCTTCTAAGCACATTGTCTCTCAAATTTACCATTTGTAAATATTCATTGCTGCCGTGGTCTATTTGTTTTAGTGCCATGCGTATTTATTTTGATAAACAAATGAAGGAATAAATACAATGTACAATTTTTTTTAGAAAGTTTTCATTTGCCTTCATTATTTTGCTGTAATATTTTGCACATCATGCTATAAATCATTATCTTCAAATAAAAAACAAAACCAACATGCTCGTAAAAACCTTTGGTAGCGCTGTGTATGGCGTAGAAGCCATTACCATAACGGTAGAAGTAAATGTAACCAACCAGGGGCAGCATTATTTTATTGTGGGCTTGCCAGATAATGCTGTAAAAGAAAGTTTGCAACGAGTAGAGAGTGCCATAAAAAGCAATCACTATTACATGCCACGTACAAAATTGGTAGTGAACCTTGCACCTGCCGATATTAAAAAAACTGGCTCTGCTTTTGATTTACCCATTGCCATTGGTACACTTGGTGCTACAGAGCAAATAGAGAATCCTGAGCGGTTAGAAAAATTTGTAATAATGGGTGAGCTTAGTTTAGATGGTGAAGTACGCCCAATAAAAGGCGCATTGCCCATTGCCATACAAGCCCGCAAAGAAGGTTTTGAAGGATTGATTTTACCTGCTGCAAATGCCCGTGAAGCCGCCATGGTAAACAATTTAAAAGTATTTGGCGTAACACATATAAACGATGTTATAGACTTTTTTAAAAATGAAAAATCACTCGTACAAACGATTGTAGATACCCGAGCAGAATTTGCAGATGCACAAAGTGATTTTGAGATAGACTTTTGCGATGTAAAAGGACAAGAAAATATTAAACGGGCCTTAGAGATTGCAGCAGCAGGTGGGCACAATGCAATATTAATTGGGCCACCAGGCGCAGGTAAAACCATGTTGGCAAAAAGGCTACCAACTATTTTACCACCACTCACTTTGCACGAAGCATTAGAGACTACGAAAATACATAGCGTTGCTGGAAAACTTCCCGAGAATGCGACGATAGTAAGCAAGCGACCTTTCCGTTCGCCACACCACACTATTTCTGATGTAGCTTTGGTAGGCGGCGGAGGCAATCCACAACCTGGCGAAATTTCTTTGGCACACAATGGCGTATTGTTTTTAGATGAACTACCAGAGTTTAAAAGAACGGTACTAGAAGTTATGCGCCAGCCCATGGAAGAAAGAAAAGTTACCATTAGTCGTGCAAAAGTAGCGCTGGATTTTCCTGCAAGCTTTATGCTCATAGCCTCTATGAACCCCTGCCCATGCGGTTATTTCAATCACCCCGAAAGAGAATGCAGTTGCGGGCCAGGTGTGGTGCAAAAATATTTAGGAAAAATATCGGGGCCATTGTTAGATAGAATTGATTTGCATGTAGAAGTTACGCCAGTAGCATTTAGCGAAATGCAAAGCACCCGAGATTTTGAAAAAAGCGAAAGTATTCGGGCACG
The DNA here is from genome assembly GCA_043770525.1 of Ferruginibacter sp. Taxonomy (GTDB): domain Bacteria; phylum Bacteroidota; class Bacteroidia; order Chitinophagales; family Chitinophagaceae; genus Ferruginibacter. Next base: position 1 of record JAYVID010000011.1, on the reverse strand, counting down.
T
>JAYVID010000010.1:0-3416 GCA_043770525.1 Ferruginibacter sp. | reverse complement strand
CAAAAGGTCAGCAATATCTTTAATTTGATTGGTAGTAGCCAGCAGGTTTCTTTTAGCTTCCAGAATAATATGCTCATTTATTAATTCCGAAGCAGTTTTGCCCATTGTTGTTTTAGTGATTTCGTTTAATTGGTATGCAGAAAGATTCATTAAATCTGTGTATTGAGATACTTGTTTATGTGTAGTAATGTGCATCTCCAACAACTCTAAAAATTCCTCCAAGCGTTCTTGTGTATATGAATTTACACTTGGTGATAGCTCATTAGGATTTGGACTTTGCCTTATAAATTCAATAAAGAAAATATCCAGATTTGCTTTAATGATATCCTGAAATCCAACCTCCTTGCCATTGTACTCCTCAAAAATATGCGTTAGTATATCATGCAACTTTTCAAACCTGTTTATCTCAAGCTTGCAATAGTTTTTATTGCTTGCTTTTCGTAATCGCAGAGTTGATGACTTATCTTTAGGATGATAAAATTCCGAATCAAATTCTACAATATATCCCTTTGAACCCGCTTTTAAATGAAGTTGGTGTACTTGGCCAGGTCGCATAAAGAAAATAGAATTGTCGAAAACATCATAAGTAGTAAAATCAATTTCGTGCGTACCCTCGCCATTTTGCAAAGCAATAATAAAAAAGAAATCATGCCTGTGTAATTCATGAAATAAGTCTTCTTTATCAAGCAGCTCTTCAACCTTACGAATTTTAAAGCGCTCGGATATTGGTAATTCCTGTTGACTTGTAGTGATATGTCTTACGGGAATTTTTTTCATCTTTCAAATTAGTTTGACAATGCTAAGATTAATGAAAATATAGCCAACATTATTGTTATTGGAGTAAAAACCCTTTGTTCCACATTATTTTTTGAAGTCACATTCCCCAACGTGTTTAATAAAAATAATCCTGTCATGAGCCATAGGGCATAAGTTATTATTTTCTTTGGTACATCAATTGACAAAAAACCCGCTTTCATCAAAATTACACTAACGAACAGTGAGTTTATTAAGAGGGAGAAAATTTCAAACCGATACATTTCTTTATCTGATTTTAATCTGCCGCCCCAAACAAGATTGTAAGGTATTAATTTTATAAGAATGATGAAATGCAATACTAAAAACATCGAGAGTAAAATTAGAAGTCCTATTTGTGCGATGTTTATCATAAAGGCATGATTAATTAATATATTTTTCAATTTACAATGTCATTTGAGCATATTTTCTCTTCCGATATTTGACTAAATTTTAGAACGCTTCTAATATCATTTTCTTGCTTACTGCTATCCATCCGTTGTAACCAGTAACCTTTTACTTCTACTTTGTACTTTCTAATATCGTAAAGTTGAAGTTAATATTTTTTATCGGTTGAACACAGCAAATGGTTATTAAACCTTGGCGAGTCAATTATCTAATAATAGTATTCAATTTTGAATCTGCCTATGTAGGGATTTCCTTATTACTTTTATAATATCCTTACTTTAAAATATTGGTCAAAAAATATTAAAGCAGTAACTGTAATTACCATTGCTAGACTTATTGAAAACTGAAATCTCCATTTGAGTTTGTACTTAATTGATGTTTTGTAAACCATATAAAATAAAATGCCACTCACTATTAAAGGCAAAGTAAAAACGCCTAGTTTCAGGTATACACTTATTCTCCCTTCATCATTAAGCATAATAAAATTCATTAGGCCTGCAAAAAAACGCATAAAAAAAGCGGCGAATAAAAATGTATAGCTGTATTTATTCCATTTCCAGTATTTTAAAAATATATAGGCAATCAATCCTTGTATGATGGTAATGATTGGTCCTGCGGCGGAAATAATATTACCATCTAATTCAGATTGATTTTGCCCCAGAACCATTGATACCCCATTTAACCGCATTATACTTTCGTATCCCAAATATTCACTGGTGAGCCAATGTGCAAATTCATGAATAATCCAAGTAATAAAAACAACGATGATTAGGATCAAAATAAATTTAGGGGTTATTTTTTGGTCATTCATTTTTGATTGTTTTTTTGAGCTTTCATTAAAGAGTGTGACAAGATTATTTATAGTAAGTAGTATAATTATCTACATTGCAAATATCAATATCCCCAAATTTATGAGTATTACTCCTAAAATTCTTCAAAAATCATTTTCTTACTTACTGTTATTCCAGCGGTTGTTCCCATTGCCACCGCATTTGCAACAGTACGCATACGGGTTGCATTGTCGCCACATGCATAAACTCCTTTCACTGTGGTTTCCTGAAAAGTATCAATCTTAATATAACCTTCTTCTGTAAATTCACATCCTAAAGATGCTGGAATTATACAATGCTGCTGAAAGGGAGTAGGGGCATAAATTGTTTTAATGGCCGACTTTGTTCCATTCTTGAAAATAATATTTTGAAGATATCCATTGCTATGCTCAAATTGTTCAACTTCCTTTTCTATTATTTTTATCTTGTGCTTTTCTAGTTTTGCTATTTGTTCAATTGTTAGGGTAGAGATTCCATTGGTAAAAAGGGTTAAGTCATTTGTCCAGTTTGAAATAAGTTTGGCTAAATCAAAACCAGATTCACCATTGCCGAGAAGGCCTGTTATTTCATGTCGCACTTCGTATCCATGACAATATGGACAGTGCAGAACCGATATACCCCAACATGCTGCAAATCCTGCAATATCGGGCATTACATCCCTAATACCTGTTGCAAAAATTAATTTCTTAGCAGCGAATGTTTCACCTGTTTCTACTTTAATTTCAAAGCCATTGATAGTTTTAACGCCGCTTATTGCCAAACCATCAAAGAACTTTACTGTTCCATAATTTCTAACTTGCAAATTTGCCAACGCAGCAATTTCTGTTGGGGTATCGCCGTCGTGTGTTATAAAATTATGTGAATAAGGTGTTTGCTTGTTACAAGGTTTGCCGCCATCAATAATTAAAACTTTTTTCAAAGCCCTACCTAGCGCCATGCCTGCAGCAAGCCCTGAATAACTGCCACCAATTATTATTACATCAAAAGTAGTATTGTATGTCATAGTATTATTTTTTAAAATTTCTGTTAAGTGAAATTGTACAGCAATGAGTGCTATTGCTTTGCTACTTAGTTGTATAAATTCACGTCTCAGTAATGGAGTCATAGGTAGTAGTTTAGCCTTTGTGGTTTTTATTTGAAGCTATTTTAATAATTGAATCAACAAATGGAACACCAGCAAATACTACCCATGGAACTAATATTATAGTCAATAGTAAAGTTCTCTGACACAATGGTAAGACAGATAAAGGCTTTGCAAACAGATAAAAAAGCAGTGTAATAGATGGATAAATTACAACCCAAATCTTTAAAGATGCTATCAATTTCATTTTTGTTTTCATGCTAATTATTTTTTTGAATATTTTTTATTCAGCAAAAGTACTTGCA
>JAYVID010000009.1:0-9522 GCA_043770525.1 Ferruginibacter sp. | reverse complement strand
TTTTTTTTTATAATACCATCCATTTTTGTACCTACTAATAAACTACTTCGTATGAAAGCAATATTTACCCTGCTCATAAGCTTATTTTGTATAGCTGCAATGGCTCAATTACCAACCACAGCATCGGCAAACCTTAGCCTATGGCTAAAGGCAGATGCAGGTGTAACCGTAAACGGTAGCAACGAAGTAACCACTTGGGCAGACCAAAGTGGTAATAGCAGAAATGCGGTAAACAGTGGCGTAACCTTACCTACACTTTTGCCTGGTGCAATAAACGGCAGACCTGCACTTCGCTTTACAGATGATAGACTAGAAACGCCTTTAATAGACCTAACCACCACCAATACTGTGGAAGTTTTTATGGTTTATAAGACAGTAGATAATACATTGAGCTTACCAATGGAATTCAGCGATAATGTAAATTCTAATGCTACTGGGTTTTATATATCTGACCATGAAACAGGCTGCCCTGGATGTATAAACGGGGTTACTGCCAATGCAAATGGCAATGTAGGGTATAACCTCAATGCAGTTCCACAGCCAAGCACTTGTTTTAAAATTGTAAATGCTTCTTTGGATAAAAGCCTAACAACCGAAGAAGTAAAAATATGGATGAACAATGTATTGCAACCAAAAGCACCTGGCACAAATAATAGTGATAACACAAACAACTTTGGCAACCATAAACTATTTTTAGGCAGACGCAATTGTGCAAGCTGCTTGCCACCTACGGGGGAGTTTTATTTAGCCGAAGTAGTTATTTACAATAGGGTACTTACAAGCACCGAAAAAACTACCGTTTACAATTACCTCAATGGACGCTACAATGTAAACAACACTGTAAATGTAGCTGGCGTATGCCAACAACCTGCGCTTTGGCTAAAGGCAGATGTTGGGGTAACTACAAGTGGCACAAGTGTAACCCAATGGGCAGACCAAAGTGGAAATGGGAATGATGTAACGCAAGCTACGGCGGCTAACCAACCAACATTGCAAACAAATGGATTTAATGGGCAATCTGCTATTGTATTTGATGGTACTAATGATTTTTTAACTAATGCACTTTCGAATGTGGTTATAACTGGCGGAGCAAGAACCGTTTTTGTAGTAGGGAAAACAAATTGTGGCTCTAATAGTTTTGTACCGATTACTTTTAGGAGATCTAATGGAAATGCAGTTTATTGTATGGCTCTGTATAATAGTTTAAATTATATTTATACAAATGGTTATAATGCTACAAACAATGCGTACGTTGATCCTAGTTTTTTAACCCAACTTTCAATAAAACAAAGTATACTAACTTATCACCATAGTGCCAATGGTTTCATTAATTTTAGATTTGATAAAATCCCTTATGCTGTTACACAAACAGCAGGTGTAACTAATGAATTAGGTGCGACTGGTTTTACTGTTGGCAGAAGAGACGATTTTACACAATTGACAAATGGATTGATTGCAGAAATTATAGTGTATAACACACAACTTAATGCTACAGATATTGCAGCAGTAGAAAATTATTTAGCTACAAAATATGCTACTAACTTGCAACCTACTACATCAATTGCTACAGCAAGTACTATTTTAAATGCAACTTATGCAGCAAATAAAGTAAATGATAATGATAATTGTACTTGGTGGAATAGTGCTCAAACTGCAGTACCACACAACATCGTTATTAATTTACAAACACCAACAACGGTTAGTAATGTACTAGCAGTAGTTCGTTGTGCTTTTGCATCTGTAACTTATGGAGTTGGTTCTGCTATCGAAGTATCTGCTGATAATGTAAATTGGACAAACGTTGGGAGTATAGCAGGTACCTACACTAACTACCAAAATATTTATAAAGCATTTACTCCTGTGCCTAATGTACAATATATACGATTGCGTACAACCACATCATCTGATAATGGTAGCCAATTGGCAATAGCAGAAATTTTAGTAAATCAAAACTTATTGAATATAGAGCAAAAAGGCCTTACACCAATGATATTAAATGCAAGTGGTAATACATTTGGCAATACCGTTTCTTTTGGGCAAACATTATATGCAAGCAAAGCAGCAAGCTACCAATGGAAACGAAGTGGTATAGATATACCTGGTGCAACCAACCAATCTTATACGGTAAATAATTATGGTAATTTTAGTGTAACCGTTACTTATGATATTTGTGTTGGAGCTTGTAATACTGCATTAACTTCTGCTGTGGTTGCAAATGCATTGGTGCATACAAGTACGCCCACTTGTAATATTGTTTTTGATGGTACAGGCGGAGCAGGTGTAAGAGTGCCAAACAATACTGCAATAAATCCAACGACTGCATTTACGTATGAGGCATGGTTTAAAGTTGGTAGTGCTGTTATTGCAGATAAAATTATTATGAGCAAAGGGGCTGCTGGTGCATATTCAGCAAATATTTATTTAGATTTTTCATTAAATAAAATAATTGGAAGTTTCTATATTGGCTCTTCTTTAAAATCACTTAGTAGTTTTTTAAGTTATAGCGATAACGCTTGGCATCATGTTGCGTTTACCTACGATGGTGCTGCCTTAAAATTATATTTAGATGGTGCCTTGGATGGTACATTAGCTACTACTGGTGCAGTAATTAATGCAACGCAAGATTTTAACATTGGTAGAAATATAGCTGCGGGTACAAATTTTTATGGTAATATAGATGAAGTAAGGGTTTGGAATACCGCAAGAACATTATCGCAAATAAATAGCACATTATATACTTCTTTAGTTGGCAATGAAACAAACTTACAAGCTTATTATACTTTTAACGATACTACTTATAATGGCCTTGGCCAATTAATAAAAAATAAATGTACTACCACAGGTACTTTACTTGATGGATATACGGAGGGTAATGCAACCCAACCTCAATATTCATGTTTTAATGTAACCCAACCTGCTGCTGTGCTGCCGTCTTGTAATATTATTGTAAATGGTACAAGCAGGGTGGACGTTGGTAGTACTGGGCCACTTACCCCTACAGGTACAATAAGTTTTTGGATGAAGCCTTCTATTTTTGCCACATATAATAACCCCTTGAGTTTGGGAGGTAATAATAATAATGGTAATAATGGAATACGATTTGAACAAAGTGGCTCAACTCTGTATTCAGTTGTTGGAAATGCTGCTGGAACTTTTACAAGTACCAATATTCTTACAGCTACTCAATTAGAATGGTATCATATTTCACTATCCTGGAATGTAGCAGCCAATAAAATAAAAGTATATGCTAATGGTAAATTAATTAACGTAGTTACTAACACTTATTGGCCTACTGGCAACTTAAATCTTACTATTGGAGAAGGTTATATTAATACAAGATATTTTAATGGAAACTTAGATGATGTAGCATTTTTTAATACTGAGAAAACATTTACTGAAATACAGCAAATGTATCTTGGAACAGCCATAAACCCTGCTGATGCTGGCTTACGAGCATTGTATAATTTTACTGGCAATACGGTAAATGGTACAGGGCTTACTGTAACCAACCAAGCAGCAGCAGGTGGGTTAAATGGAACTACTGTAGGTACATGTAGTTATCCAAAATTTAGTTGTGTATTGGGTTCGTCTATTGCGTTTGATAAACCTACTACTGCAAATTCATTTTATTCCACAAATTATCCTTCAAGCGCTGTTGATGGAACAGTATGCACAAGTTGGACAGCCAACGAAGCATATACTGGTGATTGGACAGTAGATTTAGAAACGCCAACTACTATAAATAATATATTGGTAATACTGGGTATGTCGCCAACTAATATACAGTGGAATGGATATGTAGAAACATCAACGGATGGTGTTACATGGACAAATGTTTATAGTTTAAATGGCCCAAGCCGTTATAATTTTGAAAACATACAAATAGAATTTGCTAATCCAATTACTAACGTAAGGTATATTAAAATTACTTGTACAGGTTCTACAAGTTGGGCATCGTTGAGAGAAGTGTTGGTAAACCAAAATTTAATAAACGAAGCGGTAACAGATATGACGCCTATTTTATTAAATGCAGATGGTTCATTTAAACAAGGGCAAGCAACAATAGGAGAAGTATTATTTTCTAGCAAAGCCACTACCTACCAATGGAAACGCAATGGCGTAAATATTTCTGGTGCAACCAACCAATCTTACACCGTATTAAGTGTGGGTAATTATTCCGTAACAGTTACATATTCATGCACAGCCAATTGTAATACAGCTTTAAGTACGCCTACTGTACCAAGTGGTTTAGCACCTGCTTCTATACCAAGTTGTGGCCTTGTACAAGGCGGCACAGCAAGCGGTGTGCGTATTACGTACAATACTTTAATAAACCCAACTGCTGCTTTTACTTATGAAGCATTTTTTAGAGCCAATACAGATGTAACCGTTGCTCGTAAAATTTTAGCTAAAGGTACAGTAGCAGATTATGCTGTAGCAATAGGTTTACAACAAACTACAGGAAAAATACAAGGCGAATTTGTAATCGGCGGCACATTAAGAAGCATATTAAGCATAAATGCTTACAACGATAATCAATTTCACCATGTAGCATTTACGTATGATGGTGCAAATATTAATTTGTATGTAGATGGGCAAATTGACAATGCCCTTGTTGCTACAGGTGCAGTAGCTGCCAATACAAGCGATATGGAAATTGGTAGAAATACAGATGCTGGCGGTACACAACCTTTTAATGGTATTATAGATGAAGTAAGGGTATGGAATGTAGCAAGAACGCCTTCACAAATTTCTACAGCATTAGGCTCTGTTTTAGTAGGTAATGAAACAGGTTTGCAAGCGTACTATCATTTTAACAATGTATTGTTTAATGGGCAAAATAGGGTGGTAACCAATAATTGCAGTACCACAGGCACTATATTAAATGGTATAAGTTTTGGTACAAGTAGTACACCTACATTTACCTGTGCTACACCTGCCTTTACAGAGCCTGATTGTAATATGGGTTTAACAGACACTGGCGATTTTGTAACCATACCACACAATGGTGCATTAAACTTATATACTTTTTCTGTAGCAGCATACATAAAAACTAACCAAGCTGCTGCGGCAGATATTCATATTGTTTCTAAAGAAAATGCTAGTAGCCAAAATTATAGATTGAGCATAAACAATGGCAAAGCAAGAATAAGTTTTAATGGTGGGGCATTTACAGAAGGCACAACAAACGTAAACGATAATATGTGGCATTACATTGTAGGTACTTACGATGGAGGAACGCTTCGTATTTATGTAGATGGTACACAGCAAGCAGGTTTGGGTACATCTGCAGCTCCATCTAATAACAACGATAATGTAATAATTGGGCAATCATACACAGGCAGTAACCAATACATCGGCAAGCTAGACCAAATAAGTATTTGGGATAGGGCACTTACTCCAACAGAAATCAATAACAATATTGGTAACAATTTAATAGGCAACGAAAGTGGCTTACAAGCATATTATAATTTTAATGACAATGGCACAAATGGTGCTGCACAAATAGTACCAAATAAATGCACTGCTACTGGTGCTGCTATAAATGGTACAACTGCTGGTACTAGTACTACACCTACATTTAATTGTAGTATAGTGCCTGTGGCTGGTACACCTTGCGGCATTCAATTACATGGCATAGGCAGTGGTGTTTTCAGCAGCAACACAACACCAATAAGCAGTACCAATAATTTTACTGTGGAGTTTATTGTAAAAGCAGAACAGCCAATAAGTAGTGGCAATCCTGTAGTAACCAATACAGGGTATTTAACAAAAGGCAATAGAGTAATGCTGGCTAGTGCAGCTGCATGGCCGGGTAATACAACTGGGCTTAATCTACTTGTTGGTACAAATGGTGTTGAAGTGTGGCAGCAAAGTGGTTTTTACAATCACAATGGAATATTAGGATATACACAACCATTAATTGGTTGGCATCATATTGCATTAAGTTGTAACGGTACTGCTTTACGCTTATATGTAGATGGTAGATTTGTAAAAAGCACTGGAGGAGGTAACTATACCATATTGCCATTTTTAGGCCAATACTTTCCTGGCACCATAGCCGAGGCAAGATTTTGGAATAGGGCATTATCTGGTGATGAAGTAAATAGTAATGTAAATACAACTTATGTAGGAAACGAATTAGGTTTACAAAGTTTGTATAGGTTTGCCAATAATAGTTTAAATGGTGGAAATAGAACGGTTACTGGTATTGGCCCAATTGGCAGTACTGATAATTTAATAACTTCTGGCGACAGCCGTAGTCCAATATTTACCTGTGCCAATTACACACCTAACACTACCAACGAAGCTGTACCAAGACCTGGCAGCGGTAATAATTTTAAAACCTATGGGGCAGGAAAAACTGCACTTAACAATTGGGGAGTAATGCCAAATACTGGCACTATTACATTTTGGTTTAACGCAGGTAGTTTAACTGCTACCCCACAAGGTATTTTAACTACGGCAGGTTTAAAGGGTGATGCTGGCGGTAATAAAGGTATACGATTTGAGCTTTTGCAAAATGGAAATATTGATGTAATATTTGGTGATAATAATAGTACTACCAATGCAACAACTACACGATACAGCATAAATACAGGTGGACAAGTTATACAACCTAATCGTTGGTATCATGTAGCCTTAGCTTGGAATAAAACAAGCAATATAATAGCAAGTTATCTAAATGGAATGTTAAGCAACAGCAATGCACCGGTAACACAATGGCCTACAAACTTTGCAGAAGTATATACAGGTGTAGGATTTAGTGATGCTAATCCTTTTACAAATGCCGCAATTGATGAAGTGTGTATGTACAATACACCACTTACTCAAATAGAAGTGAGAGAAAGACTGGTTCGTAAAATAAGTGCAACCGATGTATTGTATGCAAACCTTGTACATTATTATCGTTTTGATGAAGGCGTAACAGCAACGAATAATGCAGGAAATAGCCTTGTAGCGTACGATTACAAAGGCACAGCACATGGTACAATTTATGGTAGTTGTAATATGGTTTTAGGCAGTGCACCAATAGGGGATGTGAGTGCTTATCAATACTTTGGTGTAGGAAGCGTTGCTACTGTGGCTTTTGGTACAACTGCTAAAGATACCATATCAGCGCAAGTAACAGCTGGTACCAATATGCAAGGCATACAAGTATATGGGGTAAACGAAAAACCAAATACACAAGCTGGGCAATTTATTTTGGCTAACAATAACAGATATGCAGGTGTATTTGTAGTAGGTGATACCAACCAAGTAAAATATGATGCTAAGTATAGTTATAATTTAAACCCACATTTTTTACCAACTTATGTGCATGATAAATTGTTGTTGTACAAGAGGGATAATAATGCCATTACAGGTTGGGGAGTTGATTTAAGCAGCACCATAGACTCTGTAGCAAAGACGTATAAAGCTGTAGGTAAAAATGCAGAGTTTATGTTAGGGTACTCACCATATACTGTAAGACCAAAGCTAGGCAACGATACTACGGTGTACATTATTTGTGATAATGAAACGTACAATCTTAATCCATTGTATGCATCAAAAACAAACGGCTTTAGCACTGCATGGACAGCACCTATACCAACCGCTGCACCATTGGGCAATTGGCGGTTAATTGCCACAAGTTATTTTGGTTTTACCGATACTGCTTTTGCCACCGTAAAGCAAGATATTGCTACATGGACGGGTACTGTAAGCAACGATTGGCACAATGCGGCTAACTGGAATTTTGGAAAAGTACCCGATAGTATTACCCATGTAATAATACCTACTGCTACGCCAAACCCTTGCTTAATAAGCACTGCTGACGCTTATGCCGCAAGCGTACAAGTAAGAGCAGCGGGTAATTTTGATATTATTTTACCAAGAAAATTGCTGATAAGTGGTAAGTGTGGGGCATTGCCGGTAGGGCCGTAATCTATGTTCGGGGTTTAAAGTTGCAAGTTTGTAACACATTTTTCTTAATTTGTGTTACAAACTTTTTTTGATGAAAGAACAACTGCTTCAATTTATTTGGCAATTTCAATATTATAATAAAAATGAACTGTGTGCCAGCAATGGTGAGGCTTTGCAAATAATACAAGTTGGTACTTTTAATACCAACCAAGGGCCTGACTTTTTAAATGCAAAGATAAAAATAGGGGAGACCATACTTGCGGGAAATATAGAAATACACAATAAAGCAAGCGAATGGAATAGCCACAAACACAGTGCTGATGATAATTACAAAAATATTATTTTACATGTAGTGTGGGAGGAAGATAAAAATCTACACTTAAGTTTTGCCACATTAGAATTAAATGAGAAAGTATCGAATATGTTGTTAAGCAAATACGATGCTTTGATGAAAGCTCAATATTTCATTCCCTGCCAAAATCATATTTCGGCAATAAATGAAATTACATTACTAGCTTGGAAAGAAAGATTGTTGGTAGAAAGGTTACAAGAAAAAGCAGCTTATATAAATTTAAAATTAGAAAAAACGAACCAACATTGGGAAGCTGTTTTTTGGGAAATGATAGCAAGAAATTTTGGGGTAAAAATAAATAGCGATGCCTTTGAAAGTATGGCAGCCAGCATTGGTATTAATATTTTAGCAAAACATAAAAACCAATTGCATCAGCTAGAAGCCCTACTAATAGGGCAATCAGGGTTGTTAACAGGTAGTTTTGAAGAGGATTATCCCATCATGTTGCAAAAAGAGTATCTATTTTTAAAACAAAAGTACAGCCTTACTCAATCTAGCATACCTGTTCATTTTTTAAGAATGCGACCTGCAAATTTTCCTACTATAAGATTGGCACAACTGGCAGCATTGGTAAATGAAAGCAATCATTTGTTTAGCAAAATAAAAGATGCAAATGATATTAAAGAGGTTGAAAAAATGTTTGATGTAACTGCAAATGATTATTGGCATTATCATTACACGTTTAATGATGTAACGAGTTTTAAAAAGAAGAATTTGGGCAAGCAAATGGTTCAAAATTTAATAACCAATACAGTTATCCCTTTTTTATATGCTTATGGTTGGTATAACAATGATGAAAGTTACAAGAACAAAGCCCTCAAATGGGCATTGGCTTTGCCAGCAGAAAAAAATAATATTACAACAGGCTTTATGGATCTTGGTATTGAGAACAAATCTGTGTTTGATTCACAAGCATTGATACAATTAAAAAATAAATATTGCAATGAAAAGCGTTGCTTGCAATGTGCCATTGGAAATAAAATTCTAAAAATGTAAAAGCCCCCCAGCTACTAACCTGAGGGGCATGAAAACTAAAACAACTACTATTTTTATTTCTATTTATGTAGAAAATATTTTTAAAAGAAAAACGTAAAACTAGCCCTAGCAAAAAATGGTGTTCCTGGGGTAAAATGTATTTCTGAAACTGATTCACTTTCGTTTTGCAATTTACTTTCTGTATCAAATTGTGTTTCTTTCCATTTACTGTTTAATACATTTTGAATAGATATTCCTGCTTCCCATTTCTTTTTACTATAATTTATTGC
>JAYVID010000008.1:0-2932 GCA_043770525.1 Ferruginibacter sp. | reverse complement strand
GCTGCAAATTGTGGTGCCCACTCTAATGAGGTATCGCCACCTGCAGAAAATAAAGCCAATACAGGTTTTGCTGCAATAGCATCTTGCATACTTACAATTTTATATGCCTTACCATTAAATATTATTTCTTTACCAATAGATCTTTCAGATGCTACTGGTATCAATTCAGTAACAGGGAAATTTCTTTCTGCTAATACTTGTAACATTTTTGTGCCTACCAAGCCTGTGGCACCTACTACTGCAATTTTCATGTGTTTTTTTTTAACCTAAAATACAAAACTTCTTTCTTTTCTAAAAATTAGTATTCTTTACCAATAATCTTATATCTTAATCCTAATGATATATAAGGATGGCTAATAAATTGCTCATAAGATTTTATATCAATTGACCCATTGCTAAAAATTGGATTAGCCGATATTTCTACATTATAACCACCGTTAAACTTAAACCCTATTTTATTAGTTATCTTATATAATCCTCCTACACCTAAATTAATACCAGCACTTCCAGAAGAGCCTGACGAAGGACTCTCCCCGTAAGGGATTTCATAATAACTTGTGGTTTTTACTGCATCTTCTATACTTAGTTTTAATCCTATAAATTTATAATGCAATCCCAATGTTAAAAATGGTACTAACTTATTTTTTTCATCTTCATCATCTTTTAAAAAATAACCAAAGTTTAATCTAAAAAGTAAACCCGTTTTACTTTTACCTGATATATTTTCTTTTGAATAACTTCTGTAATATTCATTTGTGTTTAATTCTACATTGGTTAAAGTTTTATACTTTGAGGGTAACGTTAATTCAAATTCATAATTGTAAAAAAATCTTTGAGACATTTCTCTACCAAATGCAACATGAATACCTTGTTGCAAAGATCTACCTTTTGTTAATATACGGGTATCAGTGCCCAATTCAAAAGTTCTACCGTCTCTTTCAAAAAAACTCGCCTTCTTATACTGTGCATTTGATGCAATAGTTATAAGAAAAAACATAAAAGAAATTATTTTTTTATTTATTTTCATAGAGGTGATTATTTACAATTCTTACCCTTTCGGTTTTAATAAAATATATTTAAATGAACTGTTATAAGCAGCATCTACAAACGATAACATTTCTGGCCATTTGTCTTTTGGAAAGTTTGCTTTTTTATAAATCTTTTTTATTTTAATAACTATACTGCCATCTTTTTCTTCTGCAGTGCATGCAAATGTGCCCGTTTCATTTGTTACCTCAGTTGCTAATTCTTTTACTCCTTCTGCCGTATAGCCTTCTGGTATTTTAAAATTGATGGTCCAAAATAACGAACGAGCATACCCTACATTTATATCGTTTTTACGAATGCGTTCTTCTTTTTTTATTTGTAATTGAGAGCCTACTAAGCCTGCTACATTTATTAATAGTTTTTTACCTGCTTTGCGTACCATTCCACTTAGCTCAAACTCCTCAGTAAAATTAAGCTCTTGATTTTTTAAAGAACGACCATCACTTGCTACAGAAAAATCCGTGTATTTTACTTTATTGCTATACTCACTTTGCAATTGATTTTTTACAAAAATGGGCTTCGACTCTTTAAAATTATCTTTTAACGCATTTATAGATTTATAATATTCTTCTTCCTCTCTCCCTCTCATTTTTTCTGTAGGGTCATCACCACCATAATACTTATAATCATTAAGCATGAAAGTAGTATACTTTAAAGCATCAATAATATTTTTATTTTTATTGATGCCTTTGTATTTAGATGTACGAGCCACAATTAAAGTATTCATATCTTTTGCAAGTGAGCTTGTAAATGACCAATCTGTATTATTATCTGTAATCGTAGCATCTGGAAAAGTAAAGGCAGTTATATTTTGATTTCCTTTTACAGGTTTGTCTATAATATATGCTTCATTGCCTAAAAAGTTTTCTACTGCTTCTCCGGGGTTTGAATGGTCTGTAGCATTGTGATAAATTATGCCATTTGTACGTACAGCATATTTTATTTCTGTATCAAATAATACATCTTTCAATTTTCCATTGCTGTTAGATACTGAAATTAATAAATCTGATTTTATATCTTTTTGATATAACAAAGAACCAAACATAAAAGCAAATGTTTTATCGCTTAAATAATTATCTCTGTAAACAACTACATTTCTAAGTCTATAATACACTTTCTCTATATACTCTTTTTCTTCCCATTTTTTAGCACCTTGCTTTTTTAGGCCTGCCCACAAATCATTTACAAAAGACTGTACAGTGTAGCCATAGCCACCATAAGAATAACTGCCTACTTGCTCATAATCTTCCCATGCTTTTTTGCACAATTCTTCTTTTGTAAAACTAGATTTTATTTCACCCACATCTCCTATTAAAGCGCCTTTTGTATTTGACTTGTTTGCATAAATTACCTGAAATTTATTTACAGGAAATGCTTGCATGGTACTTATAAAGTTTACATCTTTCTCCGTTTCTCTATCTCTGTCTGTAAATACATAACGAAAAAACTCATCGTCAGAAGATGTTTCTTTTTTAAATGCAGGTGCGCCATTTAAAGCCATAGATTTAAAAAAAGATTTATTATCTGTTTCAATACCTATTTGGTTAAATAATATTGGATAGCTTTTATTGCAAACTTCATACTGTGGGCTAAATTCTATGTAACCAGAATAAGCAACATTTAATTTACTTTTTGTAAGTGCTACATATTCTAAAATATCATTTGGTTCTAGGTCTGGTATAGCTACTTTAAAATATCTTTTTTGGCTACTCGTTTCTTGGTCAAAAAAACTTTTGTAAAACTCCGGCACATCATTGGTATTTTCTACCGTTACTGCATCTGCTAATGAAACAATTAATGTATTACCATCTGGCTTTATTACTTTAGCGCTAAAGCCATCTTCTTTATCACTGTATCTAAAATATACTTCTGTAAAAGTTGTAAC
>JAYVID010000007.1:0-53299 GCA_043770525.1 Ferruginibacter sp. | reverse complement strand
TTTTATTTCATCTTCGTAATAGCGTACATACAAATCCATTTGCCCAATATCTTGATGCGTTAACTTACCTGTTTTAAGGTCTATTAATACAAAGCATTTTAAAATATAATTGTAAAAAACAAGATCTATAAAAAAATGCTCCCCATCTGCCGATATTCTTTTTTGCCTAGCTACAAAAGAAAAGCCCTTGCCTAGCTCTAATAAAAACAGTTGTAGTTTATTAAGCAACTCTGTTTCTAATTCTTTTTCATATAACGTAGCATTTTGGTTTAGCTTAAGAAACTCTAAAACGTATGGGTCTTTTACAAAATCTAAAATATTGGGTTTGTCTGCGTTGTTTTCTTTTTTAGTTTTTGTAATTAATGACTTTTTATTTTTAGAGGATAAGAGCCTTTCAAAGAATAAAGAATTTATTTGCCTTTCCAATGTTCGTGTGCTCCAGTTTTCTTCTGCACATTCATTCATGTAATATGTTCTTGCATTTTCATTTTCTACTTTTAATAAAAGCCTATAATGTGTCCAACTCAATTCGGGACGCAGTGCGTACCGAATTGATGAAGTTTCTAATTGGTCACGCACTGCGTGACCAATCTCTGCTTTTTTTGAATTTATCAATTCGCCACGCACTGCGTGGCGAATTGGCTTTTTACTTAATTCATCACTCACTGTGTGATGTAACTTCCCAGCTTTTTTCTTAGATGTTAAGCTAGTTTCCAATTCGGGACGCACTGCGTCCCGAATTGGAAAAAGTTGAAAAAATTGTCTCATTTTTCTTAACTCTCTTTCATCAAAACCCTTTCCAAAGTCTAGTGTTAACTTTTCTGCTAATTCTTTTAATATGGCTTTGCCATAATCGGCTCTTTTATTACCTCCTTGTTCTTCTTCTACAATACGTTTACCTATTTGCCAATAAGCAATTACCATAGAAAAATTTACTGCTTTTACAGCAGTATTTCTAGCATACTCTAAAATGTTTTTTACATCAGCGTATAAATTCTTTTTTACAATTTTCATTTATGCTGTTTTATACAATTCAATTTCTAATTCTTTTATAGCATTTAAGTATTTTTCTCTGCTGCCAAAAATACCATTTACAATTTCAATGGTAGAGCCAAAATCGCTTAAGGGTTTTACTTGCAGCACTTCCATACTTTCTATATTTTCAATACCTTCATCTGCATATTTGTCTAACAAAGCTTCCAATACATTTTTGGCTTGTTCGCCATATTTTGTAAAGTAATTTCGTTTTTTTACATTGTTTGCCCTTTCTTTTCTGGTAAGGGGTGGTTGGTCGTATGCAATATGGCATATAAGGTCAAACAAATCTACTTGCATACCCACAGCTTCGTATAAGGCTTGTACCATTAATCCGTGTGTTTCTAATTCCTCAATGATGGCTTCTTTTCTTTCTGTATGTTTCCACTTATTTAAAAAATCATCTAAAGAAGAAAATTGTGTAGCAATAATTTCTTTTGTATAATCTTTTAAACTGGTTGTTATTGGTTTGCCATGTTGGTCAAAATGCAATTCTCTACTTATTAAAATGGATACATCAATTCCATTTACATATACTTTTTCTCTAGGTATAATGGTAGAAAACCCACCATCATCCTCCATAATATTTGGATGACGGATTGTTGCAGGTGTTATAAAAATTTCTTCTCCTGTTATTTCATCAAACAATGGCCGGTCGTCATTTTCTTCTTCATCAATAATGTTGTCGAGATTTGTATTTTCTGATACAGGTTTTATTCTTATTGGGTCACCATCAAAGTCTGGTCTTGCAAATTGGTCTGTAGCATTTCTAAAATCTAGGATGGTAAAATATAGTTTACCATACTCTTCATTTATTCTTGTACCTCTTCCTATAATTTGTTTAAACTTTGTGGTAGAATTTATATTGGCATCTAATATAATTACTTTGCAAGTTTGTGCATCTACACCTGTGGTCATCAATTCTGATGTGGTGGCTATTACAGGATATTTTTCCTCAGGATTTATAAAGTTATCCAATTCTCTTTTGCCTTCATCATTATCGCCTGTTATTTGCATAATGTATTTATAATTCTCTGCTACCAAATCAGGATTGTGTTTTGCTAATGCAGTTCTCATTCTTTCCGCATGGTCTATATCTACACAAAACACAATTGTTTTTGCAAAACGACCATACCCTTTTAAAAATTCTGTTATTTTTTTTGCAACCAAATCGGTTCTTTCTTCAATAACCAAATTTCTATCAAAATCTTTTCTATTGTAAATACGATCTTCTACTTCGTTGCCATCTTTATCGGTCTTTCCTTGATCAGGTCGCCAGCCTTCAGCATCTATATTTAATGCAATTCTAATAACTCTATATGGTGCCAAAAATCCATCGTCAATACCTTGCCTTAAAGAATAAGAATAAACGGGGTCGCCAAAATATTCTGAGTTACTAGCCGTGTCTGTTTCTTTTGGAGTAGCCGTTAAACCAATATGTGTAGCATTTTGAAAATAGGTTAAAATTTCTCTCCAACTGCTATCTTCTTTTGCGCTTCCTCTATGGCACTCATCTATTATAATTAAATCAAAAAAGTCTGGAGAGAATTGTTTATAAACATTTGCGGCATCATCATTTCCGGATAGGCCTTGATACAAGGCTAAATAAATTTCATAACTTTTATCAATTTGCCTATGCTTTACCACAGTCATTTTATCTTTAAAATGTTTGAAGTCGCCTCTTCTTGTTTGGTCTATTAAAGCGTTTCTATCGGCTAAAAATAAAATGCGTTTTTTTGCGCCAGCTTTCCAAAGCCTATGAATAATTTGAAACGCAGTATAAGTTTTGCCTGTGCCTGTAGCCATTACCAATAAAATTCTGTTTTGCCCATTTGCAAAGGCTTCTACAGTTCTGTTCACAGCTATTTGCTGGTAGTATCTTGGTTTGCGATCTGTTCCATCAAAGTAAAAATCTTGCGATGCTATTTTTTCAGCTTCGGCAGTTGCAATGCCTTTGTATGTTTTATATTTTTCCCATAATTGTTCTGGCGTAGGAAAATTATCTAGCGATATTTCTGTTTCTATATTTTCGTTAGTTACGGTTCTGTCATGAAACAAAAACCCATCTCCATTGCTGCTAAATACACAAGGAATGTCTAATATTTTTGCATAGTCTAAAGCTTGTTGAATGCCAGCTCTAACAGAATGATTGTTATCTTTGGCTTCTATAATGGCAATAGGAATATTTGGTTTGTAATAGAGAATATAATCTGCCCTTTTTCTTGTACCCCTTGCGGTGATTTTACCACGTACATAAATTTTACCATCTGTAAAAGAAACTTCTTCTAATACTTGTAGTTGCGTATTCCATGTAGCTTTTACTAAAGCAGGTGTAATAAACTTTGTACAAATATCTCTTTCCGATAAACTTTTTTTGTTAATCATTATTTAAGCAGTGATATACTGCAAAATACGGATTTTAAATATGAAATTAATGTAAGGATCTAGAAATATGAATTAATCATCTCTGTCAATCATCCGCTTCCATCTACTACACAATAAAAGCCAAATAGAATTACCAATGCTCAGCATAGCCCGCATAGGAACGAAAAATGAGTGAGGTACGAAACCCATTGCAGTGGATAGGCGGATACAAATGTTCAACCTTGCACCCTTGCTCATGCTCCCCTTCCTTTTACTACCTCACCAGCACTTTCCCCTCCACCAATTTCTTTCCAGCTTCATCAAACATTACTACAACATATATACCGCTACTTACAGATTGTAATTTTATAGGTAGTAATGTATAGTTGCCATTTATTGTAAATTCTTCTTTGTATACGGAAGCACCTTTGGCATCGTAAATGGCTACGGTTCTTTTGGTAGTTGTATTGCTGCTGTTGTAATACGTTACATTAAAGTTGCCATTGTTTGGCGTAGGAAAAATAAATAGTTTGTTGCTTTCAGTTGCAGTGATGGCAATGGTTGCAGAAGTATTGCTGCATTGTAACCCACTTGGAAATGTTTCTTTAATGGTAGCATAATAATTTCCTACTTGGCTTATGGCCACTGGGTAAGTATTTGCTGTAATGCTTAGTGGGGCAGTGTTGTAAAACCAATTTGTGGCAAGGCTGCCGCCGTTAGAAATACTGTTAGTAGCAGTAAGCAATGTTGTTTGACCAGGTTGTAAAGTTATTGATGGTATTGCAGTTAATGTTATTGTTGGCAATGCCCTTACTGTAAGTTTTGCTGTGTTAGAAATAGTAGCTGTTGTACATGTTGCATTTGTTAGCAAGCAACGGTATCTGTTGTTGTTTATACTTGTTGTAATATTTGGTACAACATAACTGGCTGCATTGGCTGCATTAATATTATTGAAACTTGCACCAGCATCTGTACTTACTTGCCATTGATAATTGATGGTTTGTGCACTCGTACCTGCCACAGTAAACGTAGCTTGTGTGCCAGCACAATTATCTACATCGGTTGGTTGTGTAGAAATATTTATGCCACTGTTTACAGTGAGTGTGGCACAATTTGTAGTGCTGCTTCCTCCGCATGTGGATGACGAAACAACGCAACGATAATACGCCGTTGCTACAACATTATTTATGGTGAGGCATGAACTTATAGCTCCTGTAATATTAGCCCAAGCTCCTGCACAACCTGTAGTATTGGTTTGCCACTGGTATGAAAGATTACTACCTGTTGCAGCTACACAAAAAGTATTAGACTGCCCTGCGCAAATAGTTGCACTTGCAGGTTGTGTTGTAATGTTTATAGCAGTATTTACTGTGAGTGTAGCACTAGTAGAATTAGAGGCGCCACATAGTGTACTCGCCTGACAGCGGTATTGGTTTCCATTTGATAAACTTGTAACAGCAGTTAGAATAAAAGTGGCGTTGGTAGCTCCTGAAATATTAGTCCAAGATGTACCTGAATTTGTACTTACTTGCCATTGAAAATTTGTGGCAGTTGTTGCAGTTACAGCAAATGTAACATTTGCACCTTCGCAAACAGTTTGACTTAAAGGAGCTGTTGTTATTACAGGACTTGCACCAGGATTTATTACAAAAGATACCGTTGTGGATTGAGTATTTGCAGCATTGGCAGAGCCTTGTAAATTTATATTGTAAGTGCCTGACGGTAATGTATTGGTGCTGGTGAGTGTTACTACTGTATTGCCTCCTGGCACAATAATATTGTTACTAAAATTTATATTGGTACCAGCAGGTACGCCAGAAACTACAGAAAGTGTAATAGGATTTGCAAAACCGTTTATTGCATTTGTACTTAACGTTACAGACATGCTTGCTGGTGCTATGCAGGTGGCAGTAGCAGCGGTTGTATTATTAAAACTAAAACCTCCTACATTTAAAGTTGGAACAAATACTGCACTACCAGTTGATAAAGTTCTTGAACTATCATCGTACAAAACTGTAGTGGGTGTAAAAGATAAATCGTAGGTTAATAAATTGCCACTAATGGGTGCACTAAGGCCATTGCCAGCATAAGATAAATTACCTGCACCCCAATCAAAAAAGTTGATGGTAGTATCTTGAGAAGCTAAAGCACCTTTTACATGCAATACTACTGGGCCTCTGTAATAAGTAACATTGGAGCTTGTAGTTTGTAATTGTGATGCTACTTGTACTGCCAATTTATTAGGTAAATGACTATTCCAATTAATGGTGTTTATAGGGTTACCTCTGCCACCAACTGCTATACTTGCATTGCCCGAACCTCCTACATAATCATTAAAAAATACAGAAATATCTCTACCAAGAACAGTATTAAAATAATTTTTTAATGAATCAGTTGTTGCAGATTTTCCTGCAAGGTTGGTTTGGTAATTATTAAGTGCTTGGTAAAATTTTGTATCGCCTGCAATGGATCTTAGCATAGAAACTACCATGCAGCCTCTTGAATATACTGCACCGCCATAAGCACTGTTCCAAATAAGATTGGATGTAGCAATGTTGCCATCGGGAATCCATGCACTTACTGTAGAAGCTAATGCGGAATTTTTTATACTATTTCTTATATTGAAAAAATTTTGTCCTAATGAAGGAACTAGCTCTGCCGCCAACACTTCGCCATAATTTGCAAAGCCTTCTGCAAGCCACAAATCGTTCCAAGTTGCAAAGCTTACATTATCTCCAAACCATTGGTGCATGAGCTCGTGTGCCAATGTACCTGTGCTGGTAATAGCACCTGTAGCCATGCCCGAAAAAGTTTGATGCTCCATACCGCCTGCACCAAGCAAGCCATCGTAGTAGCCATGCTTTTCATTTTTAAAAGGATAGTCACTTATTTTATTGCTGTATGCTTGTAGCACAAGGTTCATTCTATCCATTGCTGTAAGTGCGTTGGTTGTAGCAGTAGCAGTTTTTCCTCTTAGTAAATTGTACACCACTTGCACATCTGTACCGCTCACATTTACAGAGCGATAATACCTATCGAACCTAGCTACTGATACAAAAACCAAGTACGACGCAATAGGGTAGCGGTTTTTAAATGTAAATGAACGACTGTTCCCATTGATGGTGGAGTCAATCATTTTGCCATTGCAAGCTACCCAAAAAGTATCAGCAGCTGCAGGTGCTGCCCAAGGTACATTTACAGTTATATCAAGCGAATCTATTTTGTCTTGCATATCATGTTTGCAAGGCCACCAGTCTCTGTCTTCATAAGATTCAGAAAGTGTAGTAATGTAATTTCCTGCTCCTGCATTGTTGGTTCGCTGGTAGCCTTGTGCAGCACCAGATACTGCTGGTGGCGTGCCTTGGTAAAAAAAAATAAGTGAATCAATAAAATTATTGGTAAGCGTAACGCCAAGATTAATCGTAACAATATTGCTTATGTGGCTAATATTTGTATTGGGTAAAATGGCATTGCGAAATTTAATAGAGTCAACCGTTAAGCCACTGCGTAAATCAAAACTTATGGCTGATACATTGTTTTGAATGGTTTTAAAATTCGTTTGCACAGAACCTTTAATATATTTTACTGTAGTATCAGGATTTATGCGCCAGTAAATTCTATGATAGAGTACATCTATGTTTGCACCTGTGCCGCTGGTGCCTGTAGATTGTTCTTCATTTGGTTGAAGTATATTTTCTGATACGCCGTTAAATCTGCAATGGCTGGCTGGTTCAGTGCTGTTTTGTGCAAATAATTTTGTGCTGTTTAAAAGAGTACAAAGGCTTAAAGCTACTGTTAAGGTTTTGTAGAAAAGTAGGTTTATTAATTTCATCATTGTGTATTGAATTAGTTACATTTTTTTTGCCAAGTTTGTTTTTAATTGAGCAAAGATTTTTGTAATAAAATGTAAGGCAAGATACCACTAATTTTTTAAAGAAATTTGTTAAGTGTTTGCAGTCCTTTCTTTTAGTTTGCTAATAGTAACCAATAAGAAAATAGGATACATTTTTTTGAACTATTTTACAATGTGAAATTACTTGCCGAAGAAATGTGGAGCATGAGCAGCGAAATATTAATGAACTTTTGTCTCCCGCTATGCATTGCAATAGGCTGCGTGCCTTGCCTATTTTCATTTCTATCGGGGCTAGGCTCAGCAGCGAAACTTTATTGAGCTTTTATTATGGAGGAGATTGAGGGGGAGATGTTAGCGAAGGTTTCGTATGAGTAAGAAATGAGGCAGATTAATGTATAAAATACAATAATTTTGGCTTTAGCCAAATGCAATAAAATAGAAAAAAGGAAAAGACGCATCTAATACATTTCAAAATATTATAGCTGCATCGAAGCGTAATAATCTGAAGCCTAAAAAGAAAAATGCTAAAAAAAAACAATAAAAATGGATAATCTTTATGATTTATTATGCTTAAATGTGAGAGATACAAAATCGCTTGGCATAGAAATATTTGAAAACCTTGGTGAAGAAAAATTTAATGCATTTTTAGACTGTTATCTTACTAAGCCATTTAGTAACAGAATACCTAAAAGAATTAGAGCTAATCTTGCAAAGGCTATTTATAATCGTTATTTATTTTCATAAAGTGGTACTACAAGTACATAGTTTCGTGGGGGAACGAAACGAAGCGAAGTGAAGTGTGGGCTGCGATTGACATAATATTATTGGTTGTATAAATGTATAAAAATAGATATTTGTGATTTTTTTGTTATTTCTAAGCCATTTATGAGATTTTAGTACTTTATTTATCCCCTTTATTTGGTTATCATTAAAAACTTTATTTAATTTACATTTATTAAATTTACATCCCAAACTCATTATGGAAGTACAAACTAAAAAAATGCAAGCCACATCTCAAGCCTCTCAAATACAAGTTGATATACCAAATGCTTTATTAGTTGATTTTAGTAGTCGTTCAGTTAATGAACAACTTATAGAAGTAAAAAATGAAGTGAAGGCTGTTTTAGATGGAGCTCACATCGATTCAAAAAAATTGAGCTTAAGCTTTACAGTATAAATAACTATGTTAGGTAAAGAAGCTTTTGATATACTAATTTATTCAAACGATAATCTTGCAATTGCATTATCAAATAATCTAACGCCGATAGATAAAGTTAAATCTAAAATGCATTTTAAATACTTTATTGAGTATTTTAGTAATGTTGGAGACGGATTAAATGCACAAACTATTTTAATTGAAAATAAATATACTAGTAAATCATATTTAATAGATTATTCAAATTTTTATTCTACTTGCTTCTATGATTATGATCGCTTTTGTAAAAGAGTGCATTTTTTTCTAATAGTTTTACCAAAAGGCAATTTAATTCGATATTAAAAAATAAGGATAGTAATCTGAAAAAAATTTGGGACGGCTATCTAGGTTATATTGTAGTAAAACCATTGCCAGGTATTTTAGTTGGTGCATCACTTTTAAAAACTTATAATAATACAGTTCTAAATAAAAGGCATTTTCCAGTTTCGAAGGAATATAACGTAAATCTATTTGGTAAATTATTATCATTTAAATCATTAGCTTTTCAAGAACAAGATTCAGTTGTTGGAGCTTGTGCTTCTAGTGCATTGTGGAGTGCATTTCATAAAACATCACAACTATTCCAGACACCACTTCCTTCTCCAAGTGATATTACTAAGTCTGCAAAAAATCTTTTTCAAAATTCAGGGCGTACCTATCCAAATGGTGGTTTAGATCACTTTCAAATTGGAAATGCTATTGAGTCAGTAGGTTTAGTTTCAGAGCTTCGCAACAGTGATAAGTTTTTAGATGTTTCATATCTTAAAGCATTTGTTTATGCATACTGTAGAATGGGATTACCAGTTTTACTTGGTATTGATATTTTAGGTTTAGGAGGACATTTAATTACGGTTTCAGGGTTTAAAGAAGAATCCACTATTTTGTTTGATAGAAAAAAAGAAATGTCACTAAAAGCTTCAAAAATTGACCGCTTCTATGTGCATGATGATCAAGTTGGACCTTTTTCAAGAATTGGCTTCAACGCAAAAGGAAACATAATAACAGGATGGTGGGACAATATAGATGGTACTTTAAAAAAAGAAGCAAAAGTTGTAAGCGTGTTTATTCCTATACACAATAAAATAAGACTTACGTTTGAGAATATTTATTCTAAAGTTAGGCTTCTTGACTTTTACTTTTTTCAAGCATTCGCATCGCTTCCTGTTTATTGGGATATTTTTTTAAGTTTTTCAAATCTTTACAAAGAAGAAATATTTAATACAAATACAATTGATAAAATACAAAAAAATAAAATACTTTTAAATCCTTTACCTAGATATGTATGGGTAGCGAAATGTTTTCTAAATGAAGAATGTATTATAGAACTAGTTTTTGATGCAACACAAATTGCAACTTCCGATTTTTGTATTTCAGTCAATATCTTTAATTTAAGTTTACGTCCAATCATTTATGCAAGTTTACAAGAACCGAGTGTGCAAGAGTTTTTTAAAAGAGAATTAAGTTTATCTTATCTCAATCTGTTAAAATCTGCTTACTTAAAATAAGTAATTAAAGAAGGTGTTTTAATTTTATAGCACTCTTTCACGCAACATCCGCTTCAATCTATTGCATAATAAAAGCTAAATAGAATTACTAATGTAGAGCGTAGCCCCGATCCCTACAAAAAATCTGGGCAAGTGGGCTTAGTAATAGCTGCCGCATAAAAGAACTATAAAGTATAATACAACTTGCTGCGGCACTACTACAGAGCGGGAAACCAATGTTCATTTATGTTATGTAGCTCCTGCTTCAAAATTTAAAACCATCCTTAAAATAGCATTCATAAAAATTAAAACAATTACTTTTACGCAATATGAAAAGTATAACGCTTAATAAAAATATTAGCCGCAGGGTAGAGAGTGGCCACCCATGGATATTTGCTAACGAAGTGAATACGGGTAAAGAAAAAGATACCAATGCAGCACCTGGAGAAATTGTGGATGTGTTTACATTTGATAAAAAATTTATTGGTAAGGGATATTACAATCCAAAGTCGCAAATAAGTGTACGCTTATTGACAAGGGATAAAAATGAAGTGATAGATGATGCATTTTTTCTTAACAGAATTGCACAGGCTTGGGCATACAGAAAGAAAATAGGCTATGAAGAAAATTGTAGATTGATATTTGGCGAAGCGGATGATATACCACAATTGATTATAGATAAATTTAACGACTACTTTGTAATTCAAACTTTAGCGCTTGGTATTGATGTGTGGAAACCTGCTATAGTAAAGGCTTTGAATACATTGTTTACGCCCAAGGGTATTTATGAACGCAATGATGTACCTGTGCGTGAGCTAGAAGGTATGGAGCAGCACAAGGGATTTTTATCGGAGGAATTTGATACAAATATTATTATACAAGAAAAAAGTAGCGATGGTAAGGTGGGTATAAAAATGCATGTGGATATTGCTACTGGACAAAAGACGGGTTATTTTTTAGACCAGCAGGATAATCGTTTTGCTATAAAAAATATTGTAAAGGATGCAGATGTGTTGGGGGCATTTTGTTATACAGGTTCGTTTGAAATAAGTGCAGCACATTTTGGTGCAAAATCTGTTTTGGGTTTGGATATTTCTCAAAACGCCATAGACATGTGTAATAAAAATGCGGCATTAAATGGGCTTGAAAATATTTGTACGTTTGAGTGTGTAAATGCGTTTGATGTATTAAAAACATTATCGAAGGAAGAAAAGAAATGGGATGTTGTAATGCTTGATCCGCCATCGTTTACAAAGAGCAGGAGCAGTATAGATAAAGCAGTGGCGGGCTATAAAGAAATAAACTTACGTGGAATAAAGTTGGTGAAACCGGGTGGTTTTTTGGTTACATCAAGCTGTACAAATTTGGTGCAGCCTACTTTATTTTACGATATTATTTTAATGGCGGCTAAGGATGCTAAGCGTAGAATAAGGCAAGTGGTTTTTAATGCACAGTCGGCAGATCACCCAATAATTAGTGGGCAGGAGAATACGCATTATTTAAAGTTTTTAATAGTGCAGGTGTTGTAGAAATATTTTGTTAGGAGTTTTTTGCCAAGAAAGCTGGAAGTCGTCTTTCGGGAGAGTTAGGCGGGATTGTTTTTGCTTCGCAAAAAAAGGATAGCCACAGATTCACAGTTTTATTTTGCTTCGCAAAATTTTAAATTAATCTGTTTGCAATAATCGTATATTGAGTTTATAAAAAAATCTTATGAAAAAATACATTCTTATTACTTTAGCAATTGCTTTTGTGATTGAGCTTGCGCTTACATTTCTCGCATTTTTTATGCCAACTACAGCCGCCGAATTGTTTCAAATGAAATATAGTGGCGAAAATGCTTTTTTGGTTTTTATTATAGCTTGGTTTTTATTGTTACTAACGTCAATAATAGGTTACATTATTTATTTACTTAGAAATAAAAAAAATGCAAAGGAGTTAATTTACATTATAGGGTTTTGGTGGATAGGCCTTGGTATTGGTGTTTATCTTGCTTTTGGTAAGTTTGATAATTTGATGTTGGATAGTACTAAAGGGTTGGTGTTGGTACTGTTGAATTATTTTGATAAGGATAGGGA
The DNA here is from genome assembly GCA_043770525.1 of Ferruginibacter sp. Classification (GTDB taxonomy): domain Bacteria; phylum Bacteroidota; class Bacteroidia; order Chitinophagales; family Chitinophagaceae; genus Ferruginibacter. Next base: position 41,293 of record JAYVID010000007.1, on the reverse strand, counting down.
TTAAAAAATTTGCTAAAAGTTATGAAGGCTATTAGTTTTTTATTAAATTTATTAAACAAATAATGGCCTCCCCAGCAAAGTTTCTAGGTAATGTTCTTTTATTCCAAATAATTTTTTGAGTTCGCTTATCTTTTGTACATTATCTTGATAATCTTTTACTGTAGACTTCGTTCTTTTGCCTACTATCAAAACATTTTTTGGGGTGTTTTCTTCTTCAATAAAATCAAATACTTTTGTTTTATATCCATGAGACTCTAATATGAGCGCACGAATGGTATCGGTTACCATTTCTGCTTGCCGCTCTAGTAAAATGCCATGCTTTGTAATACTTTGCAATGCATTTTTTGGTGCCATTTGTTTGCGTATTTGCTTATGGCAGCAAGGTGCACAAATAATATGAGTGGCTTGTGCTAGTATACCTTTTGCAATAGCATCATCTGTAGCGGTATCGCATGCATGTAGGGCTATAAGCATATCTGCATGGTTCATATCCCAGTCATGTATGCTGCCTTTTTTAAACTCTATGCCTTGGTAGTTTGCTTGTGTGGCTATGTCGTTGCATTTTGTTACAAGCTCTTCCCTAAGTTCTATACCACTTACTTTTATGGCAGTGTTTTTTTCTTGTAAAAAACCATGTAAAGCAAATGTGAGGTAGCCTTTGCCGCTTCCCATATCTACCACAGTAAAATCATCTTTTATTTCGGTGTCTTTTAATATGCCTTCTATTATTTCTACATACCTATTTATTTGTTTAAACTTGTGTTGCATTTCTGCTTTTACTTTTCCTTCGGTAGTAGTTACTCCTAGGGCTTTTAAATAAAAGGCATCATGTTTTATTAGTCTGTTTTTTTGTTTATCATGTGAGGTAGTAGTAGATGCTAAGGGTATGGTTAGCGTTTTTGAAACTATTTTTTGCTTTTGTGTTTTAGCATCTTCTGTAAAATAAATGGTATGTGATGTAGTGTACAATTCTGCATTGTAAAAAAAATCTTGTAGCATTTTTTTTATGGTTTCTATTGCTTCTGCTAGTAAAAAATTTTTGGTTACATCTTTATCGGTATGCCTGTACACAAACGATAACATTGTTACATCTTTTATTACTACAGATTTAATAAAAATATTTTTTAGGTATGATTTTTTTTCTCGAAGGTTGCCTATCGTTATTTTTAGCAATGTTTTTTGTGTAAATGCTGTTGCAATATGGTTAAGCATTTCATCTAGCTTCGTCATTTCATTTTTTTTGCAAATATAATTACTACCATTGGGTATGTAGTTTTTTATTGAATTCTACAAAGGTTTCTGTTTTATCTGCTTTTTCGCCAAAGTATTTTATAGGGCCTTCTATTTCTTTTGGTTTCATAAAGCCGGGTATGGGCGCAGGTTGTGTATTAGTGCCTGCCATAAAAACAGTAGTAGGGTAAGATACTTGCCCACTCATTAGATACAGTGCAAGGTCATGGGTTTTGTACTGCTTATTGTATTTGTAAATTTTTCCATTAAATGTTAAGTCTTCTTTGCTCTCGGCATCAAACTTAACGGCATAGTACTTTTCATTTACATATTTTACAAGCTTTTGGTTGGTATAAGTTCTTCTATCCATTTCTTTACACCAGCCACACCAATCTGTATAAATATCTATGAGTACTGGTTTTGGGTTAGCTTTGTATAAATTGTTTAATTCCGTAACAGTTATCCAATTTATATTACTCTTTTCTGCAGGGGTAGAAGAGGATAAAATAATGGTACCAAACATTAAAATAAAAAAACTCATAGCTTGCTTCATGCGTAGGTTGTGTTAACTTTAAAAAATATGAACGAAAAAGTAAGACAAAAAATTGTAATAGCAATAACAGGTGCTAGTGGATCAGTGTATGCAAAGGTATTATTAACAAAACTATCACTATTGCAAGATCAAATAGCAGAAATAGCTGTGGTACTTACCGAAAATGCAAAGGCAGTATGGCAAACAGAATTGGGTGATGATAGTTATAAAAATTTTAATGTAAAGTATTATTCCCAACAAGATTTTGATGCGCCCTTTGCATCAGGCTCTGGGCAGTATGGTACTATGATAATTGTGCCTTGTAGCATGGGTACACTGGGTAGAATTGCAAATGGAATTTCTAATGATTTAATAAGTAGAGCAGCTGATGTAATTTTAAAAGAAAGAAGAAAATTAATTTGTGTTGCTAGAGATACTCCATACAACCTTATACATATTCGAAATATGGAAACGATAACTTTAGCAGGTGGTATTATTTGCCCTGCTACCCCTTCATTTTATAGCCTGCCAAAAACAATTGAGGATGTTGCTGCCACAGTGGTAGATAGAATTATAGACTTGGCTGGGTTGGTTCAAGAAAGTTATAGGTGGGGGAAATAAGTTTTAGTAAATTTTTATTCATCTAGCCCTAGCCTTACAAAAGCCATTGCATTTGGAAATGTAACTAAGCCAATTTTTTTTATTTTTTGTAATAGCGCAAGTAATGGAATTGTATCATCTTCTAACGCAGGTAAAAGTTTAATAATATTTTGCCAAGCTTGTAGACACCTATCAGTTGCTATAAGCGCAACCTTTGCAGAACCATTGCTATCGTCAGACATTTCAAAATCTTCATCATCATCAAAAGTGGGCAATGCCCTCATAAATTTTACCAGTATTTGAAACAAATACCATTGTATTATTTCAAGGTTATCGGCTATATTTTGAAAAATCAATTTTGTTTCTGCTACGTCTTTTAGCCCAAGTTCTATTAGTTGTAAATCAGTTTCTCCTTTATTTTTTATGGTGGTATTGGTATCAAGCAAATGCTTTGCTGCATCCATATATTCTCTACAATATTTTATGAGAGGATGCTTTTTCATTTCTTCACTATCAGTCTTTATTTTTTCGTCATACGCTTTCATTTCTGCTTCATCAATATCATCTAAACTAATATCATTGGCATCTGCTGCTTTTTTTAATTCAATAACAGCCTCAGCAAATATGTTTGAAATATTATCCCAAAAAACTTTGTTGGTAATATCGTTTTGTTCTGGCGATAAATTTTTTTCGCTTGCAAACACTGCACAGCGGCTTGTAAATGTGCAGCGTTCGCACCACCTATCGCAATAGTTGTATATGCCCACAATATGATTTGGATTACGTTTCATGTGATAAAGTTATTAATATTTTGAGGTTAATGTTTGGTGGAGACACCGACAATTAATAAAACGGAGGAAGTGGCTTAACAACTGCTTCTGATGATGGTTTTATAATTATGCATATTTACGAATATTTAATTTTATGAATAATCAAAAGATAACAGCAATTTTATCATAATTGATTTATTTAGAAACCTCCGCTTACGTCTCCTACACAACAAAAGCTTCACTGGCGCATATATGCAGCATGGCAAATGTGCGGAAGGGTATATGTGCCTTTGCATAAAGATTATTCTAATTTGCCGTAATGAAAGCCAACGCACAAAACCATCGCATCATTTCGCTATTGGTATATATAAAAATAATGCTTGCTTATTGCAACCAACTTATAAACTTAGGGTAATCTGAAGAGTGATTGTTTGTGATATTTTGTATGAGGTAAGTATCATCTTCTACGTCAAATATAATATACCAAGTGGTTTTATGATTGTGCTTGTACTTGCAATAGAAAGAACCGTATTTAGTATTTAAAGTGAGCTTGTGTTTTATTGTAGGAATTGTGAAAATGAAATCTAAAATAGTATTCACATAGTTTTCTGCATCTTCTACAAAGCCAAAATATTCTTCTTTGAAAAGTATTGCTGTAAGTTCTTTTAGTTTTATTTTTATGAGGTCGTCAAGTATTATTTTTTCCATGGAAAACTTCTTACATGTGCCAATAATTCTTGTCTTGCTTCTTCCAATGGAGTTCCTTTTTCACATTGTTCTTGAAACTTAGTTTTAGGTATTAAACCAATTTCATTAAACATTGGTATTACTTCTTTATGTTTTCTTACATCAACTGTTACGTGGGTTATTTTTCCTCGTGCATTTTTTTTAGTTGTAATACCTGATATTGCTGACATAATTTTACATTTAACTGATACAAATATAATAATTATTTTTTTATTTTTTGAGGGTTTTATCCGCTTCAATCTAATGCATAATAAAAGCTCAGTAAAGTTTCTCTGCTGAGCCTAGCCCGGATAGAAATGGAAATAGGCGAGGAACGAGACTATTGGAATGGATAGCCGGAAACCAATGTTCATAAATGTTTCCAAAGTTCATGCTCCAAAGCCCACTCTATCTCCCCCGAGGGGGGAAGACATTCCGAAGACTGTAGCGAATAACTAAGCGATTTGAAAATGAATAAAAATTTAGTTTAAAAATACTTTTAAATATTCATTAAAAATATTGGCTTGAAAGTATTAAAGACTAAAAGTCCCCCTGCGGGGGATTTAGGGGGCTACAACGGATCTACATCCACCACCACCTGCACGCTCTTAAGCTTTTGTTCTACTCCCAATAAATTAATATGGTTGCGAATTACTTTTCTAAAATTGCCACTCATGCCTGCTTCTTTGGGGAGTTTTATCATGAGCTCCATGAGGTACATATTGCGCAAGCGCCCAACCACAGGGGCTGCGGGGCCGGTAATAAATTGTTTTAAATCTTGCCCGAGCAACGCTGCCAATTTGTGCGATGCAGCTTCTACGGTTTCTTTATCTCTGTGCTTCATGGTTATCATTACCATGCGGCTAAAGGGTGGGTAGAAAAACTCTTTGCGTTTGTCTATTTCAAAATCGTAAAATTGTTTGTAATCGTGCTGCTGTACGAGTAACAAAATGGGGTGCTTTACATTTACAGCTTGTATCATTACTTTGCCTTGCTCATGCTTGCGCCCTGCTCTGCCACTTACTTGCTCCATGAGTTGAAACGCTCTTTCATTTGCACGAAAATCTGCAAAACTTAGCAAGCCATCTGCATCTAGCACGCCTACTAAATTTACTTTATCAAAGTCCAAACCCTTTACCACCATTTGTGTACCTACTAAAATATCGAGGCGGTGCTGTTCAAATAAATGTATCAGATTATCATGTGCTGTTTTTCCACGCACACTATCCACATCCATACGGGCTATGCGAAATTTTGCAAAATCATTTTCTAATTGTTCTTCAATTTTTTCTGTACCAAAGTTTTTTTCTAACCAAGTGTTAGTACCGCATGCAGGGCAAGTAACAAGTTTTGGATACGTGCTGCCGCAATAATGGCAATGCAATTTATTACTGTACTTATGCAACGTAAGCGATACATCGCAATGCACACACTGCGGCAAGTGTCCGCATGTACCGCATATCATATAAGGGTTGTAGCCTCTTCTATTTTGAAATAATATTACTTGCTTATCTGCCTCCACCGTTTTTTGTATGGCTTCTTTTAGCTGCGGGCTTATCATTACTTTGCCCTTTTCTTTTTGTACTACTTGGGTGGTATTTATTATTTCTATGGCAGGTAATTTTATACCACCAAAGCGTTCGTTTAATTCTACCAAGCCATATTTGTTTTGCTTGGCATTGTAATAGGTTTCTAGCGATGGTGTAGCACTGCCCAATAAAATTTTTGCACTAAACAATGAGCCATAAAAAATAGCTGCATCTCTTGCATTGTAGCGTGGCGCAGGGTCTTGTTGCTTGTACGATGGGTCATGCTCTTCATCTACTATTACCATTCCCAAATTTTTAAATGGTAAAAACAAAGAGCTTCTTGCACCGAGTACAATTTTTATTTCGCCTGTGCGTATTTTATTCCAAAGTTCTATACGCTCTTGGTTGTTAAATTTAGAATGATAAATAGCAATGTTGCCACCAAAGTGTTTTTGCAAGCGGCGAATGATTTGAGCGGTTAATGCTATCTCTGGCAAGAGGTATAAAACTTGCTTGCCTTGTGCAAAATATTCTTCTATTAATTTTATATAGAGTTGTGTTTTGCCACTACTGGTTACGCCATGTAGTAAGCAAACATTTTTTTCTGTAAATACATTTCGCATATCTGCCAATGCATTTGTTTGTGCTTCGCTTAGTGTAAAATCTATCTCTACAGATTTTGGTAATGATTTTATTCTATCAATACTTCGTTTTTCTACAATCAATATATTTTTATCTACCAAGCCCTTTATTTGTGCAGGTGTAGCTCCTGCTTTTTTTAGCAAAGCTGTTTGTGATACTTCTCCTTCGGTTTTATTTAAGTACAAAAAAGCAAGCAGTAATTCCATTTGTTTTGGTGCGCCTTTCCATTCGTTAAGCAAGGGTGCAAGTGCTTCTTCATTTGTATATTGATGATGAAGTATGATGTATGTTTCTTTTTTTATTTTATATTTTTCAGTGAGCTCTTCTCGTATATAGCAAACGTTTTTTTCTATGAGTTTTTTTATTACTGGGTACACATGTGTAGCATCTAATACTTGTTGTACTTCCGTAATGCTGAGTTCTGTTTTTACTTGTAGTGCCTCTGCTATTAAATATTCTTCATCGCCAAGGTCTTTAAAATCTTCGCCATAAGCTTCGTTAAAAATTAATACGGTCTCGCTACTTAGTTTAAAATTTGCTGGCAATGCGGCCGCCATTACTTCTCCTTCGCTACACATATAGTATTCACTCATCCACTGCCATAGGTGCATTTGCTGAGGATATACTAGTGGTGCATCGTCTAATACATTTAAAATATTTTTTGTTTTATACTCTGGCTTTGTGGTAATAATTCTTTTTATGAGCCCTGCATATTTTTTATTTTTTCCAAATACAACTTCGGCTCTACAGCCAGCATGTGCTTGTGTAAGCAAGTGCTCGGGCACTGCATAGGTATATACATTAGGTAGCGCAAGCGGAAGTATTATTTCTGCCCAATGGGTGGGTTGGGGTTCATTAAAATTTAGTTCGTTTTCTTGCATTTTATTTTTTTGCCACAGATTTATTCTTTTTTAAAAGCTTCGCTTTTTTTGCCACAGATTCACAGTTTTTTAGTTTGTGAAAACTTGGATTTTTTGTTGCTGCAGAAACACATTTTTTAAAAGCTTCGCTTTTGGTTTGCCACAGATTCATGGTTTTATTTTGCTTCGCTTTTGGTTTGCCACAGATTCACGGTTTTTTAAAAGCTTCGCTTTTCTTTCACACAAAATCAACTAATAAACCAATTAACTATTCAACAACTTTAATCCAACTTGCTTTATATCGCACTAGCCCATCTTCCATTTCATCATATACTTTTTGTTTTAAAATGGCTATATCATTTCCTGGTTCGATTGCGGGTAAAAATACAGCCCTCGATTTGCCGGGTGTCATGCTAAAAATACTCTTGTAACTAAGCCTATCGAATGCATCTAAAAATAGAACGGGTTGTATGGCTACTTGCATCTCTACAGCTATTTTAAAAGCACCGTTGTAAAATTCTTTTAGAGGCTTGTCTGTCATATTAAACGTACCCTCTGGCGAAATAACTACTGAAATATTATTGGTTAAAACCCTTTTTAATTGCTCTACACTTTTGGCTCTTGCTTCATCACTTGCTCTATCTACCATTACTGTTGCGTTTCTATATATGTAACCAAAAATGGGTACTTTGGCCATTTCTGCTTTTGCCAAAATACGAATATGCTCTTTGCGAAAAGCTTTCATCATTAGTGGAATATCTATAAATGAAATATGGTTAAAAACAAATACCACTGCTCTATCTTTTACTTTGGGAGCTTCAAAAATATTTGTGTGATGTATGCCCCATAAAAACAATACTGCATCTGCCCATATTCTACAAATAGTATACATCATATTTCCACCCTTTATTTTGCCAAATAATGAGGCTATTACAAAAAAAGGAAACAAGATTAACATCACTGTAATAAATACTACAAATGCATAAATACTAAAAATAAACCCAATAATTTTTCTCATACAATTTTCTCAAACACGAATATACAAATAGATTTTTTAGGGATAATTATTCGCTTATTTGAGGCGTTAATCTTCTCAAAAAATAGCTTCTACCAAATATTCATTTCCATTTATTTCTACACCCTCGTGAGTGCTTGCTCCCATGAGTTTTTTGCCTAGTGGGCTTTGTGGTGAAATGGCTATTACAAGCAGATCGTCTACCATGGCTTTGCCCAATGCAACACTTATATAAAAGTAACCTTTATTTGTTTTTACTAAACTGCCTTGTACAATTTTCGTAGTATTGGTAACATTCTCTATTTTTTCTAGAGCAGCTTTTTGTTCTAGTGCTTCTTGTAATTGTGCACGCTTGTTGGCTTGTTCTATTTGCAACATGGCAAGGGCAGTTTCATGTTTATCGCCTGCGGTACTTTTGGTTTCATTTGCACCGCTTTCTTTAAGGTCTGCTAGGGTTTGTTGGAGCAGTGTTACTTTTTCGTTTGTTATTTTTAAGTAATAGTTAAATATTTCTTTTTTGTTTATCATAAGTAATAAAGATAAAGTTATTTTATTTTTAGTATAAAATAATTAAGCTATAGGCTTATTGGAATCTCCTTCTATTAATTAAGCAGAGCTTATCTTTCTGCTAGTAAGTATAAGTGATTTAGTAATGTTTAAACTTTAAAAGTAAAATATAACCACTATTAAACACAAATAGATTTTATACCGTTCTTCCAATTAATCATCTAAATACAATTTGTTTCCCTATATTTATTCTTACAAAAAAAATAAATCACTTAACAGCAACAATAATTGTTTATGACAGCTAGATTAATTAAAACAAGCTCAGCTTTTGCACTCATGCTATGTGTGCATATAACATATGCACAAGCTCCAATAATGCTTCCAGGAGCAGGAGCTCAAGGTGCTAGTGGAGGTGCATCAACCCCAAAAGCTGGCCCAAAGCCTTACAAAGAAGTAATTACCGAAAAAGCCAAAACACAAAAAGGTTTGTTTATCGTACACAAAGTAGAGGATAAGTATTTTTTTGAAATACCTTCTACTCTTTTAAACAAAGAAATATTGTGTATTACTAGGTTTAGTAAAACACCTGTAGGTGGAGGCACTTATGGTGGTGAAATAGCAAACGAAGTAGTATTACGATTTGAAAAAGGGCCAGATAATAAAATTTTTGTGCGTACAGTATTAAATATTGTACAAAGCCCAGATAGCACTCAGCCTATGTTTAAAGCCGTTGCCAATTCTAATGTAGATCCAATAGCACAAGCATTTGATATAAAGGCTTACAAAAAAGATAGTATTAATAAAACTGAGCAGGCTGTAATTGATGTTACTGATTTTTTTAAAGGAGATAATTTAATAGTATCTGTAAATGCTAGAACAAAAAGAAGTTTAAGTTTAAGTTCGTTGGCTTCTGACAGATCTTACATTGATGTAATAAAATCTTTTCCCATAAATACAGAAGTGAGAACAGTAAAAACATTTACTTCATCACCTGCTACTGGTGCTTCTTTTGGAGCTCCTTCACCCTTTCCAACAGTGTCACTACCTGCAGCAAATGAAGCAGGTGCGGTTACAATGGAAATGAATACTTCTTTTATAGAATTACCAAAGAAGCCTATTACAAAAAGAATGTTTGACCCTCGTGTAGGATATTTTGCAAGTAGTGTACAAACTTATGAAGAACATAGCCAACGAGTGGAGAGAGATATTTTTGCAAACAGATGGAGGCTTGAACCAAAAGATGAAGACAAAGAAAAATACAAAAAAGGAGAGTTGGTAGAGCCAAAAAAGCAAATTGTATATTACATAGACCCAGCTACACCAAAGCAATGGAGAAAGTATTTAATAGATGGTATAAATGATTGGCAATTGGCTTTTGAAAAAGCAGGTTTTAAAAATGCAATAGTTGGAAAAGAATGGCCAGAGAATGATAGCACCATGAGTTTGGAAGATGCACGCTATAGTGTATTAAGATATTTTGCTAGTGATGTAGAAAATGCTTATGGCCCTAGTGAAGTAGACCCAAGAAGTGGTGAAATACTAGAGTCTCACATTGGCTGGTATCATAATGTAATGAAACTGGTACAAAACTGGTACATGATACAGTGTGCTGCTGTAGACCCAAAGGCCCGCAAAATGAAATTTGATGATGAGCTAATGGGGCAACTGATACGATTTGTGAGTAGCCATGAAGTAGGGCATACGCTTGGTTTGAGGCATAATATGGGTAGTAGCAATCGTACACCTGTAGAAAAATTAAGAGATAAAACTTGGGTTGAAGCCAATGGGCATACTGCATCTATAATGGATTATGCACGGTTTAATTATGTAGCACAACCAGAAGATAATATTAGTGAAATAGGATTGTTTCCAAGGATTGGAGAGTATGATATATGGGCCATAGAGTGGGGCTACCGCTGGACAGACCTTGATGAAGCTGCAGATAAAAAATGGAGCAATAAATTGATTATAGAAAAAGTAAAGAACCCTAGGCTATGGTTTGGTGGGGAAGGTAGAAACAACGACCCTCGTGCACAAACAGAAGACCTTGGTGATAATAATATGAAAGCTGGTGAGTATGGTATTAAAAACTTAAAAAGATTGATGACAAACATTTTTGAGTGGACAAAAGAAGAGGGTGATCGTTATGAAAATGTGGGTGAAATTTATAGCCAAGTGCTTAATCAATTTAGCCGATACAGTGGCCATGTATTGAAAAATATAGGAGGATTTACTGAAACACCAAAGAGTATTGAAGAAGCTGGCAATGTATATGAAATTACAGCAAAAGCTACACAGAAAGATGCTATGGCTTGGATGCAAAAACAAGTTTTTGAAACTCCAACTTGGTTGATCGATAAAAAAATATGGGATAAGATTGCTAGTCCAAGTGGAGACCCTGTAATGAGTTTGCAACAACGTATTTTAAATAATACATTAACTACAGATAGAATGGTTCGTTTATCTTATGGCAGTAATAGAGACGCTACTGCTTATACATTAGATGAAATGCTTACTGATTTACAAAAAGGAATATGGAGCGAATTGGCTACTAAAAAACCAATAGATATGTATCGCCGTGGATTACAAAAAACTTATGTAGACAAGCTGATAGAAATATACAATTCTATTAACAGCAATACGCCACAAGGCTTTACTATTAGCTTTGGTAATATTGTATTGCCAGATATTAAAAAGACAGATATTGGCTCTTTGGTTTTAGGTCAATTAAACCAATTGCGTGGGCTTGCAAGTGGCAATGCAGCTGGGTATACCGATAAAATGAGCAAATTGCATTTGCAAGATGTAGCACAAAGAATTAAAAATGCACTAGAAAGTAAATAGATAAATATTTATATCAAAAAAGCCATCATTCTTATTTAGAATGATGGCTTTTTTGTAAGTTCTATTTTAGGTAAATATTTTGTTAGTATTCTTAAAATTTTATTCAATTATTATTTTGTAATTCTAAAAATTTTAAAATCAACATCACTCAATACTTTTACAATATATAAACCTTTTGGTAAGCTTTTAATATCAAAATCATTATTACCATTTGTAATGTTATACACTGCTATTTGTTTACCAGTTGAATATAAAATTAAAGCAGTTTTATGTTTGCTATTAGCTATAGTATTTATGTTTAAAATATTTGCTGTATGTAATTGAAAACAGGCACTTTTAATACATAGCATTTAGAAGTGGCCAATGCAATATTAGTACAAGTGAAAATATTACTATTTGATATATTTTTAAACGATAAAACGAATTGGCACTTTATACTTTATAAAGTTAATTTTTTTTAATAATTCTTGCAAAAACTATTTTCTCTTAAAATTTATTTTGGTTTAATAATAATTAAACGGTAGGTTTTACATAGTTAACTGAGCAATTGGGTTATTGAATGGAACTGGTATTAAATAACTAATTTTTTGCTCTTTTTTTGATATTGTATTTCTGTATATTCGTTAAATAAAGCATTACAATTTTGAATAATTTATTTTTTAATATTACTCTAGCACTTATAGTTTTCTGTAATACTAATATAAATTGCTATGCCCAAACACTAAAACTACAATTTGAGAGTATTACATCACAACAAGGGCTGTCGCAAAATAGTGGTTACGCTATTGCACAAACCAATGAAGGGTTGATGTGGTTTGGTACACAAGATGGATTGAATTGTTTTGACGGGAATAAAATAACAACATATAGAAACGAAGATGGTAATAATGTTGCTTTGTGTAGTAATAATATTCAAGCATTAGCTATTGATGATGTACAGAATATGTTGGTAGGTACAAGTGCAGGTTTGTGTATTTTCGACAAAGTAAAAAACAAATTTTATAAATTTAGTAATTATTTTAATACGGATACAGTTTTAAATAATCTAAATATTAACAAAATTTTTATTGACAGTAAAGGCAACGTATGGGTTATTACAACGTATAATGGTTTATTCCAGTTTTCTAAAACTACAAAAAAAGTAACCTCATTTTTTAGTGAACCACTTTATAAAGACAAACTCTGTGGAGTAGCAGAGGATGGAGTTGGAAATATTTGGATAGCTGCTGTAAATGAAATTTTTCTATATAGAAATAATAATTTTATAAAATTTGATTTATTAAAAAATTATTTTACAATAAACGAAAATATTATTTTTAAAGATATAGAAACAGTTAATGATGAAATTTGGCTTGGTACATCAAACAAAGGAGTGTTAATAATAAAGGACGCATTAAGCAATCCTCATATTTCATGGTTAAACACTACTTCATCTTTAAGCATAAGTAATAATGAAATTACAAATTTGTATAAAAGCAATAACAAAACTATTTGGATTGGTACAAGAAGCGGAGGAGTAAATAAAGTAAATCTTTTTGATGAAGAAATAAGTATTGGGCAATATGACAGCAAAGATGCCTTTTCGTTACAAAAAAATTTGGTGCTATCTATATTCGAAGGCAAGCAAGGAATTGTTTGGATAGGTACTAGTGGCGGAGGTTTTAGTAAATATGATAAAAACAAATTTCAATTTAGAACCATAAATAAAAGCACAAATAGTAGTACTGCATTTGCTGATAATATGATTATGGGAGCACACTATGCTGATGGCAATATTTTTTTAGGTACACTTACAGGTGGTATGATTGTTACCGACAAAAATTTTTCTACTTTTAAAAATTATGTACATACTGAATCAAGCAATTCTATTTTACAAAATAATGTGTATGCTTTTGTAACTATACAAAAAAATATTTGGATAGCTACTTGGGGAGGTTTGTGCAAGTATGATAAGGTAAATAATACATTTGCATCATACAATAAAAATACTACAACCGATACAAAATCTTTATATTCTATCCATAAACTTAGAAATGAAAATATATTATTGCTAGGGGGTGCAAAAGGATTGTTTTTCTTTAATTTGAATAACTATACGTTTCAAAATGTTGTAGATAATAATAATTTTACAAAACAACATATTATTGTAGCAAGGGTTATTGTGGAGGCAGATAGCAACCAATTATTTATTGGCACAGAAGAAAATGGTCTAGTTGAATATAGTTATACCAATGGTCTTTTTTATAGAGATAAAGTATTGTATAATACTATTAGAACAGTAAGGACGATTGTAAAAGATGGCAATTTTTTATGGATAGGAGGTGATAATGGCTTTGTGAAATATAATTACTTAACAAAAAAAATAATACTACATCTTACTAAGAAAAATGGATTGCCAGATAATGTAATTTATGCAATGCTAAAAGACAATAAAAATAAACTGTGGTATAGTACCAATAATGGATTGGGTTATTACGACATAGCTGTAAACAAATTAAAAAATTATGATGTAAGTTATGGGCTGCAAAGCTTAGAGTTTAATACCAATTGTGCTTTTAAAGATGAGATAAGTAATTTTTATTTTGGAGGCATAAACGGGCTTAATGTATTTAATCCATACCAATTAAATATAGATAGTTTTGCGCCAAAGGTATTGATTACACAAATTAATATTTTGAACAAGCCTTATAATACAAAAGAGTCTATTTGGTTTACCAAGCAATTTAATTTAGACTACTCTCAAAATTTTATTAATATAGCATTTTCTATGCCCAATTATTCGCATACAGATAAGAATACTTATAGATACAAGTTAGATGGGGTTGATGCTAATTGGGTAAACATTGGTAATAAAAATTATGCTTACTATACACAATTACAGCCTGGCAATTATACATTTAATGTACAAGCTGCCAATAGCGACGGCATTTGGAGTAAAGATATTACACAATTGCAAATAAATATTAAGCCTCCGTTTTACAAAACATGGTGGTTTTATACATTGTGTTTTTTAAGCCTAGGTTTTATTTTATATGCATTGTATAAAGTGAGAACCAACACTATTCGCAAGCAAGTATTAATACAAAAAACTTATGAGCAAAAATTAGCAGAAAGTGAAATGCAAACCTTGCGTAGCCAAATGAATCCTCATTTTATGTTCAATACTTTAAATAGTATTAATAGTTATATCGTCCAAAATAAAACAGCATTAGCAAGTGAGTATCTAACTACCTTTAGCAAATTGATGCGTAGTATATTGGATTTGTCTAAACAAGAAACGGTAACCATATCAAAAGAAATAGCCGCACTAAAAATGTACATAGAATTAGAAGCTTTGCGGCTAGAAAATAAATTTGATTACAATATTGTTATTGATAAAAATGTAGATGAGGAAAGTGTAAAAATACCTAGCCTTATAATACAACCATTTGTAGAAAATGCTATTTGGCATGGTTTGCATAATAAAAATGAACATGGGCATATTGATATATATATTGAAGAAACTGCCGAACATAATTTAGTAATAACTATAGAAGATAATGGTATTGGCAGAAAAGCTACCGCAGCTATTAAGCAAGAACATATAAAACATAAATCTTACGGTATTGATATTACACGCAGCAGAATAAAATTACTAAACGAAAATAATAGCGTAATTTTTACTGACTTGTATGATGATAAAAATATTGGTATTGGCACAAAAGTTACTATAATCTTAAATACACAGTATAATGATTAAAGCAATAATTATAGACGACGAAAAACATTGCATTATTACATTGCAACATTTACTTGCACAACTTAGCGATGTAGAAGTAATAGCTACAACACAAGATAGTACAATAGCTAAAGCATTGATAGAAAAAAATGAGCCGCATATTGTATTTTTGGATATTGAAATGCCACACCTTAATGGGTTTGATCTTTTGCAGCAATTCGAAACATTGCCTTTTAAGGTGGTTTTTACAACAGCTTATGATCAATATGCTATAAAAGCACTCCGATTAAATGCATTAGACTACTTGCTAAAACCGATAGACAAAAATGATATAACAACAGTAATAGAAAAATATAAAAATGAAGAAATAAACAATAATAAAGAACAGCTAAAAAACTTGCATCTATTTAACAATGGTACCCTGCAAGATACCATTGCACTCTCTACCAACAAAGGATTGCTATTTGTAAAAATAGAAGATATAATGTACCTAGAGGCAGAAAGCTGCTACACACATATAATGATGAATGATAAAAGCAAACACCTTGCAAGTAAAACCATGGCTGCCTTTGAAGAAGTGCTGCAAGACAACCCTCTATTTTTTAGAGCTCACAAAAGTAATATTGTAAACTTGAAATATATAAAACAATACATACGTGGAGAAGGTGGTGAGCTTATAATGCAAGATGGTACAAGTATTTCGCTTAGTAGAAATAGAAAACAGGAATTTATGAATTTGTTTACTAAAATATAAAAGCTATTTTTTCACTATTCATTCAAGCAAATACACATTACAATTGTTACATCTTTCCTATAATAACTCTTATTATTTTTTTAGTTTTTATGAATGGCGCTATTTATATGGTAAAATATATGGATAAATAATTTTTATTTCTAAATTTGACTTATGAAACCTACTCCACTTTTAAGTATTGATAAAGAAGAAGAAATTATTTATGCCTTAGTAAGCAGCTATATTAGCGGTACTGGGTATTATAAATTATTGGCAAAGCAAAAAGCAGATAAAACCTTTGAGTGGGTACATTTTAAAGAAAGAGTAAGTGGAGACAAAGAAGGAGTAATCAGAGGAGATGTAGCTACAAGAGAAGAACTAGATATGGTTTTAGAAATAATGAATCGCAATCTTATAAATACATTTGGGCATCATGCAGAATTGAAACAGGCTGAATTAAAAGTATCTACTTTGCCTAATACGGGTGGAGATAAAAATATAAACTAGTTTTTTAGATAAGGCAATTCTTACTCCATTAGAATACGAAAATTATACAGTAATGTAAGTTTCCAATTTTTGCATTTCACTTACTTATTCATCCAGTGTATAAATTTTATTTTTAATTTTTATGTAAAAAACTGTTTTACAAAAGACCAACCACACCGTTGGTCTTTTTATTTTATATACATTTCACTTACTCAATACCACCACACACTTATTACCGTTTTTTCCATCCCATTTTTTGAGTCATATTTATTTAAAAATGAAAAATGAAAAAAATAATACTTCTTTTCACACTAGGTATATGTGTATGTGCATATTCACAAACAGGCGTGGGCATAAACACTACAGGTGCAGCAGCCAATAGCAATGCCATTTTAGATATAGATGCTAGCAACAAAGGCTTGCTTATACCAAGGGTAAATTTAGTAAGCATTACAAGTAATTTTATTTCAAATTTTGGTTTTTCGTTTTCTCCTGCCTGTAAACTCAAATAATCTTTGGATTTCAGTAGGGGGTACAGAAGCAAATGCAAAAGTTTTTTATTCTGATAATGCTGGTGCTACTTGGCAAAACTATACATTTAACTTACCCAATGTGCCTATATTTTGTATAAAAAAAGATGCAAGTTATGGTTTGTATGTGGGTACATCTATTGGAGTGTTTTATTGTAAAAATGTAAACAGTTATTGGGAGCCCTTTAGTAATGGACTACCACCAAGCCCAGTTACTGAGATAGAATTATGGCCAGAGCCTAACCCTGTAAATAACTTTATACCTACCTATGCTCCAAGTGCCAATCCAGAAATTTGGATTTCAACTTTTGGTAGAGGTATTTGGTATACACAACAATATACTGCAATTTGCCCTGCTAATATTGGTTTAACGGGAAATGTAAGTGGTGCTATATTAAGCGAAGCAGCCAATTCTATTTTATCCAACCAAATACTTATTGGTGGAGCAGGTACCAATGTAAAATACAATGCTAGCCAATCTATATTATTGACCGATGGTTTCTTTGCTCCATTTGGTACAAGGTTTCAAACTTTTACAACTGGTTGTGGCACCCAAATTGATTTAAACAAAGCTATACCCATTAAAAAAACAAATGAAGATACCACCGACTTAAAAAAACCTATACCAATAAAGTAATACTAAACTCTTTGCCTTTGGGGGAAGGTAAAACAAAAAAGCAGCTATACTTTATAGGTGCTTTTTTAATTTATACGATATCATCTCATTTTTATATTGCATGTAAATGTTTTAAGTTTATATTTGTATATCAATACTATAGAAGAGCATAACAAATATTTATTAAAAAATAAAAATTACGAAATGAAAAAGATTATTTTTTTAACAGTAATGTTATCAGCTTTTTTAGTCACTTTTAGCCAAACAAAAAAACCTGCTACCAAAAAAACAACAAAACCTGCTCCAAAAACCGCCACAAAAACAGCAGTAGTAAAGAAAACACCAGCAAAAACAACAACAAGTTCAAAGGGTGCAACAAGTTCAACAGGTGCAACAAGTACAACGGGTGCAACAAGTAATACCAACACCAGTAGTAATTTTACAAACACAGAAAATACAAGTAACACTACATCAACCAGTACAACAAGTACATCTAGTCAAAACAAGAAAGTTTCAAAAACTCGTGCTAAAGCAAATAGTGAATCTTCTTGTTTTTCTAAAGGGGATAATGTAATAGACCTTGGTGTTGGTTTTAGCGGTTATGGAACACCTTTTCACGCTGGCTTTGAGCATCTTTTTACAGATGACATTAGTGCTGGTGTATTCGCAAATTATGCCTCTTATTTTAGCACAAGTGTAATATGGGCAGGTGTAAAAGGTAATTATCATTTTAATAGAATCTTAAAATTAAATAACGATAAAGTAGACCTTACTGCTGGAGCAAGTATTGGATATTGGAGTGTAGGTGGAGTTTCTGCTGCTTATGGAAACACTGTTTTCTTTGGTGTACAAATTGGAGGTAGGTATTTCTTTTCTGAAAAAATTGGTGCATTTGCAGAGTTTGGGGGTGGAAATCTAAGTGGTGGAACGGTTGGAGTTTCATTTAAGTTTTAACGTAATATTTTTTGTGTTCATATATTTGACAAATTTTAAAAATGTCAAACTCTTTTTTTTTAAATAAGTTTTTATTTAGTTTTAAGGCTATAACAATTTTATATGTTATAGCCTTTATTACTTATGCAATAATTTATTTTTTAGAAAGCAATATTGTAAATGAAAGTAGGATACCAATTTTTAATCATTTATTAAAAAACATTAACATTGATTTTCCTTTTTGGGTTTATATTCTTTTTTGGAGTTTTAATATAGCAGTATTTATAATCCCAATTTATTTATTAATATTTTGCTTTAGCAATAATAATTATACTTTTCTTTTTTTACATCCTAAAAAAGCAGCCATACTGTTCTATTTTTTTCTTTTATTTTTTTCTGCAGTTATATTTTTTATTACGTATACTAGTTTAGTAGATTCTTTTTTTTATGCCAATAATCAATCTGCACTAGATGAAGTAGTAAATTTTCTTTATCCTAAAACTGCTTCAGAATTACAAAAAGCCTTTTATATTAAAATAGAAGCTGTGCTGTTATTTTTTATAGCATGTTGTAATACTTTTTTCTGTTTATTTTTTTGGAAGGCTTATAAAAAAAATAATAACCAGGCTTTGAGTTCTGCCAATGAGTTTCTGTAAATAGTATTTGAAATATTATTGTTTTAAAATATTGGTAACAATAAATTACAATTTGATGATGTTATAAATTAAATTGTATTTATGAATTTGTAAATACCAATATTAAATGGTATAACCTTGCTACTACAATAGCTCCTCAATTAATAGATACAGGCTATATAACGATGTTGTCTGTAAAAACCTTTTTCGATAGACCAATTGTAAAACCTGTTTACCAAGTACTTAAACGAAATTTAATTTTCCCTTTAGATGGTTACGTTTTAGTTTTTTGGTTTTACCAATAAGTGTATGCAGTATGTATAGCTTTTTTTATAATTTTATTTTTTTTTAATATTATTTATTGCTTTTAAGTTTAAATGCTTAATTGAGTTAGTTGAACATAAATTACTTTTAAATAGCTTTTAATAAAGTTATATTTTATTTAATGTTTAATCTTTGTAAATTATTCTCAAATAATTAATAAAAATAATAAAATAAAATTTTGAATATGTAATTATTGCAACTAACTTGTACCTACCTCAATTTCCTATCATTATGGTTACAAAAAAAATATGTGCAATATTTTGTATTGCTTTTTTTATATCAGTAACAGTTTTATCACAGCCTCTTTTAGATAATATTCCTCAAATTGTAGATGTTGAATTATTAAAACAAGCAGATAGTTTAAAACAATTTTTTGAGGTGCAAGGTTTTGAAATGATAAAGGAATCTACTATAGCTATGAAAAGCCAATACGAAAAACCAGTAATCGTATCTCTAAAAAAAGGTACATGGTATAGGGTTTGTTTTATAGGAGATATTACTTCAAAATTATATGAAGTACGAATGTACGACTGGGAAGAAAAAAGAGTAGTGTATGAAAAACAAAAGCCTAAAGATCCAAACAAAAATATTATTAATTACGATTATATCCCCAGATTTACAGAATTGCATATAATTAAACCAGTGCAAATAAACAAGAAAAAGAAAGATGTAAATGGTTACATTTTATTGTTTAAAAAAATAATTAAGTAAGTTTACTAAATTATTTTAGCACAAAAAAAGAGGACTGTTTCTTATATTTGAAACAGCCCTCTTTTTAATTTATGCTAATCTTTAATTTCTACTTCTGTTTAAATAAATCATTAGATATTGTACAAGCATTGCTATGGAGGCTAGGGCTGCTACCACATAAGTCATAGCGGCCCATTTTAGTGCATCTTTAGCTTTGGTATGCTCTTCGTTAGATGTAATGTTTGCGGTATCTAGCCAAGCCAATGCTCGTTTGCTTGCGTCAAACTCTACAGGCAATGTAACCACACTAAATAAGGTGGACATTCCAAATAGTGCAATTCCTACAAGTAATATAGTAGGGCTACTGCCACCAAAGCCCATCATGCCAAGGCCTACCATTATTACTATTTGAGATAAATTGGTACTGATTTTTACTGCTGGTACCAATTTGCTTCTTAGCATAAGCATATTATATGCTGTTGCATGTTGTACGGCATGCCCACACTCATGAGCAGCCACTGCAGCTGCCGATACTGTTCTGCCTCCAAATACATCGGGGCTTAGGTTTACCGTTTTATTTGTAGGGTCATAATGATCACTTAAAAAACCTGCTACCGATACTACTTGTACATCTAATATACCATTGTCTCTAAGCATTTTTTGTGCAATTTCTGCACCACTTAAGCCACTGGTGGTTGGTATTTGTTTATAAGCATTAAATTTTCTTTTTAGTTGAAATTGTGCCAACATTCCCAAGCCCATAAATAGGAGTGATACAATCATTATACTTCCTGTCATAGTTTTATTTTTTTATTACAGTATAAAAGTACTTTAAAAATTAGATTTACAACTATACCAGTAATTAATTTTTTCTTATATCAAATTTAAATCCAATACCATGCAAATTTTCTATTAAAATACTACTGTCTTTTGATAGTATTTTTCTAAGTCTAGAAATAAAAACATCTAAGCTTCTGCCCATAAAATAATCATCGGTACCCCAAAGTGCTTTTAGTATATCTTCTCTTTTCAAAACCTTATGGGGGTTTTGTATAAAAAGTTTTAAAAGCTCCGATTCTCTCAATGTAAGCGTAGTTTTTTCTTCTCCTAAACTTACTTCATAATTTGTACTATCAAATAAGTATTTGCCCACCTTAAAAATATAGCTTTCTGCAATATTTTTTTTACTCCTTTGTAAAAATATTTCCAACTTCAATACCAGTTCTTCAATGCTAAATGGTTTTACCAAATAATCATCAGCCCCTAATTTTAGCCCCTTTATTCTATCTTCTTTTAATGTTTTTGCAGATAGGAAAATAATTGGTATTTCAATATTTTGTTTGCGTATATAAGTTGCAATTTCAAAGCCATCTTTTTGTGGTACCATTATATCTAGTACACAAATATCAAATAGGTTGTTTTCAAAATTCTTTATCGCATCTTCTCCATTTAAAAAATGATGTACTTCAAAATTAATCATCTCCAAACTGTCTTTTGTAAGATAAGCTAGGGTTTCATCATCTTCTACATAAAATATTTTGTATTGTTTATTCATAAGTGGGCAGTGTTATTTTTATTGTAGTTCCATTGTTTTCTTTGCTACTTATTTGTAATTGCCATTTGTGCTCTTTACAAATTCTATTTACATAAAATAAACCAAGGCCAAAGCCATTGGTTTCGTTACTTTTTGCATGCTGTACTCTGTAAAATTTTTCCAATACATTTTGCAAATCTTTTGCAGGTATTCCAATCCCATTGTCAGTAAAGCTAAGTTGTATTTGTTTGTTTAAAATGAATACTTCTACTTTAATTGTTGGTGTTTGGTTATTGTATTTTATTGCATTATCTAGTAAATTATATACAAGGTTCGAAAAATGAAATTCATCTGCATAAATAAAATGGGGCGCTTCGTATTTTATTTCAATAAAAGCATCTGGGTATTTTACCAATACATTTTCTTTTACAATTTTAATTGCAGCAATAGCATCTAGTTTAGTTTTTTGTAGGGTTAAATTTTTATTATCACTTTTAGCAAGTTGCAAAATTTTTTCTACATGCCCATTTAGTTTATTGGCTTGCTGGTTTATGAGTTCTGTATATTTTTTTAGTTTCTCATTTTGCAATACAGCTTGTTGCTTATCTAAAAAATTTGCAGCTATAAGTATAGATGATATAGGCGTTTTAAACTCATGCGTCATATTGTTTATAAAATCTTTTTGCAACTCTGCATATTTTTTTTGTTGTAAAATAGTAAAGGCAGAGTAGCCATAAAGCACCAATACAATTAACATTACTAAAGAAAATATAATCCAAATTTTTAAGCCTTTATAAATATAGTTATCTAAATGTGGGAAGTAAACTGCAAAATAATAAGACATGTTATTATTTGCTAGCGTAAAATTAAAAGCAGCATTTTTGCTTTTTTGTATAGGTGAAATATAGTCTCCATACTTCATGCATTCATTGGTGCAATCATAATATCCATATTCAAAGTCTATTTCTAAATCAAATTTTTCAAATTCATTTTTCAAATAATAATCTAAAGAAGCAGCTTCAAATTTGCTATTTACGTTTACTATAAAATAATCTTTTCTTATTTTTTCTATAGGTGTAGTTTGTGGCAGTGCGGTTTTACCTTCCACATTTAATTTATTAGCTACTTCAAGCAGTGCTACATGTACTTTTTGAGCAAACTTTTTTTCTTCGTAGTGCAAAGCTTGTCTAAGTAAAAAAAACTGTAAAACCATTATGCCTACTATCACAATAAACCCAAGCAGTAATGCAATATTTAATTTGTTTATTCTCATTTATTATTCATTAACCTTGTGGAGCAAAATTTTTTTGCTCTCTTTTTTGTATTAATAATACAATTTTAAGCTTTAAAAAACAGTATTACAATACCGTTTAATTTTCATTAACAATCATTGGGCATTCATTAACAATTGTTCAACATTCATTAACACCAATAGGTAATATTCAATTTTACTTTTACATTGTTAATTACTTGCAAGGTAACAACATATTTTTTTCAATCATACTTGTCATAAGGCAAGTTTAAAAACAACAATTATGAAATTAGTAAAATTGAGTAGCCTTATTATTTTGGCAATTGCATTTATGTCTTTTAAAGTAAATGAGTGCAACAATGAAACATTTATTACAAAAAACAATGGTATTTCTTCAGCAGTAAAATGGAAAACTGATATGATTGATTTAGGAAATATACCGCAAAGCAAACCTGTAACAATTGAGTTTGAATTTACAAACACCAGCGATGCAGCTGTAATTGTTACGGATGCTAGAGCACCTTGTGGTTGTACAGTGGCCGATTTTCCTAAGCAGCCTATTGCAGCAGGAAAATCTGCTACAATAACTGCTACTTACAATGCAGCTACTATGGGCGTCTTTACAAAAAATGTTACTGTTGCCATTCAATCTGAAGAAGCAAAAGTTTTAAGCTTTAAGGGTACAGTTATTTAAAATCTTTTTTAGTGAAATTTTAAAAGCCAGTAAAAATATTTGCTGGCTTTTTCTATTGCGCCAAGCCATATTTGTTTACTTTTTAAAGATTGTGCTTTTATAAAAACGTATGATTTCCTAATTCAATAACTTTAAAAATCACACATTTCTTTATTTATTAGAATATTCTTGTATATTTATATTCCCCTTATTATTCTAGTTTTATTGTTAACTGCTTCAATTATATATTTATGTTTAGTTATTTTTTCAAAACAATTTGCTGCATAATGGCCTTACTAATAACCTGCTTTGTAGGTTTTGCTCAAAAAAGTAATTACCAATTATTCGATAATGTCCAACCTATAGCAACTTCACTTAGGGCATATTTAAAAAAAGGTTTTACGGTCTCATTAAATAAAAGTATTGCAAAAGAAATTATAGAGGCTAACCAACAGTTTATAGAGTTGAATATCTTTTTCGAGAATAAAAATTGGGAGTTGGAACTTGAGCAATCAAACATAGTTACAAAAAACTTTTTTGTAACAGCAGCATCAAATCCTGATAGTCATTTTAAATATAAAAATGATGTAATACACTACAAAGGCTTTGTAAAAGGCAATAAAAAAATACTTGTAGCTGTAAGTATAATGCAAGAAAAAATATTAGCAGTAATAGCTGATGAAAATGGCAATATAAATATAGGTGCAATAAACACACCTGAAGCTAGATTGAAAAATGAACACATTATTTATAGAGATAGTGATTTATTAATTGAAAATGAATTTGCTTGCGAAGAAACTTTATCGGGTTCAGGTAATCCAATACCAACTTATGAGTCACCATCTGCTACTACTGCTACCACCTTAAATGCTGAAGCAGTAGATATTTATTTTGAAGCAGATCATACAACCTATTTAAACAATGCCAGTAATATAACCAATGTTGTAAACTATGTTACATCACTTATTAATGTTGTAAATCTCTTGTTTGAAAAAGACAGTGTAAATACCAAAATAAGTTCAATAAAAGTTTGGGATATTCCTGATCCATATACTGCTTTAAGCAGTACTAGTGCAGTTTTGAATGCTTTTGCAAATAATATGACCAATGGTTTTCCTGGAGACCTTGCTCATTTTTTAAGCCAGCGAAGCATCGGAGGCGGTATTGCCTATTTAGATGTATTATGTGCTAGTAATTTTTATAAAACAGGTGTTAGTGGAAATTTGTCCAATAGTTTTAATTTATTTCCTACTTACTCGTGGTCTGTAATGGTTGTTACGCATGAGCTTGGGCATAATATAGGATCGAGGCATACTCAGTCTTGTACATGGCCTGGTGGTGCTATTGATAATTGTTACACAACAGAAGGGGGCTGTGCACCAGGCCCAGCGCCAGTAGGTGGAGGTACTATTATGAGTTATTGCCACCTTGTAAGTACTGGTATTAATTTATCAAAAGGGTTTGGTCCTTTACCAGGAGGTAGAATTAGAGATAGAGTGAGGGCGAGCACTTGTTTTTTTCCAAATATTTATTACGAAACTACATCACAAAATATAACGGAAGAAACAGCAGATAGTATAAGTGGATGCGTAAAATATAAACTCGTAAGCACAAAGTTAAGAGTAGCTTATGCTCCTACACAACCAGCAAATATTACGCTGGTGCCTACTGGTACCAATGGCTTGGTAATAGGCACAAACAAGGATATAGAAATTAATACAACTGGTTTTGTTTTAGATGCTAATAATTTATCCAAAACTATTAATTTAAAAGTATACGATGATGCTATTATTGAAAACATGGAAACGCTTATTCTAAATTTTAATGTAAATGCAAACGGAGGTAATGCAGTAAAAAGTAATGTAAGTAATATTTATTTTGCAAATATTATTAGCGAAGATCATAAACCTGATTCTTCAATAAACCAATTGCTTTTTTATGAGCCTTTTGATACCATTACAAGTGGCTTAGGAGCATGGTCTCAAAACATTGTTCATGGGGCTACATCACCCAATAGG
Organism: Ferruginibacter sp.; assembly: GCA_043770525.1. Lineage (GTDB taxonomy): Bacteria > Bacteroidota > Bacteroidia > Chitinophagales > Chitinophagaceae > Ferruginibacter. The sequence goes on along the minus strand of JAYVID010000007.1, from coordinate 15,896 downwards.
TGGGTAATTAAAAATACTGCAGGGGCTGATTTTTCGAGCAATGCGGCATATATATCAAATGATAATGCATCATTAGCTTATTCAGGAGCAAGTATTTTAGATAGTACAATTGTAAGGTTAGAGTCTCCATTTATAAATGCAACTGGGTTTACAAATTTAAAAATGAGTTTTTTATATAAGTGTACATTAGAAGCAAGCGCTGGGAATGGAGGGGCTACTGGTGGTGGTACATCTTATTTAGATTATGGTAGGGTTTTATATTCTATAGATAATGGCTTAAATTGGCTTCCTATTATTAACAATGTTTTTCAAAGTAATACCAAAGTAATAAACAATGTAGATATACCTGTTGTAGCAGGAAATATTTCTAACCTTAAAATTGCTTTTGAATGGAGGAATAATTCATCTGTAGTAAGTGTACCAGCTTTTATTGTTGATAGTATTGTTATAAAAGGTACATCAACTACCCCCATACAATCTGTTTTACACCCGAGTAATTTTGAAGATGCTTATATTGGTCCAAATCAAATAGTACATTTTTATAATCCTATTACAAAAAATATTATAGCTACTATTGAAAATTTAAGCAGTTTCGATTTTGGTTGCACAAAAGTTGAATTGGTAAGAACGGGTAATGCAACAACAACAGGGTGGGGTAGTTTGCAAGCTGATAAAATATCTGATAAAGTATTTAAAATTTCAACAGAATATACCAGCCCTATAGCAGCTTATAAAGTAAACCTATATTTTAAAAATACCGAAATAAATGGATGGGTTGCTGGTACAGGAAATAATTTTCAAGATATAAATATTGTAAAAACATACAGCAATATTAGTGGTGGTTCACTTTCTTTGCCTCCATCATTTTCATCTGTAAATACAAAAAGTATATATGGGTTTACGGAGCATTCTATAATTTCTGCTGTTTTTACAGGGCATACTACTAGTTCTAGTTATGCCTTAATGAAACCTTATGGTGTTTTAACTTGCCCAAATAATAATATTAATTTTACTGCAAATATTGTAGGCACTACCTATCAATGGCAAGTAGACAATGGTACTGGTTTTGTAAATATTGCTAACACTGGTATTTACAATAATATTGCTACTAATACTTTAAATATAATAGCAGCACCAACAAGTTATTTAGGCAATAAATACCGATGCGTAATTAATACAACTTTAGGTACAGTTTTTTCTCAAGAGTTTATACTAAAGTATACAATGGAATGGCTGGGAACACAAAGCACAGCATGGGAAGAGCCTCTAAACTGGAGTTGTAATTCAGTGCCAAATGATAAAACAGATGTTATTATAAATGCAGGCACTACTTTTATACCAACCATAAATTTGAATACTACAATACGTTCAATTAATTTGAATAATGGTGCTCAGGTAAATGTAAAAACAGGTGTAAATTTTATTTTAAATCATTGATGTTATATTTGCTTTATGATAAGAAAAGCTACAGCTGAGGATTTTAAATTTTTGTATGAGATGTATATGCATCCAATTATTAATCCACATTTACTGTATGAGCAAATGAGTGAGGACTTGTTTTTACCTATTTTCAATAAGTTAATTGCAGATGCCATCATGTATATTTTTTATGATGAACAAACAAATATTGGTATGTTTAAACTAATTCCACAAACTTATAGAAGTGCGCATATTGTTTACTTAGGTAGCGTAGCAGTGCATCCACTTTTTGCAGGCAAAGGCATGGGGCAAAAAATGGGGCAAGAAATTATTGATTTTGCAAAAGAACAAAATTATAAAAGAGTAGAGCTAAGTGCAGGAGCACAAAATGATAAAGCAATTGCTTTATACAAAAAACTAGGTTTTGAAGAAGAAGGAGTATTAAAAAAATATACCTATTTCCAAAAAGAAAATAGGTATATAGATGAAGTTATGATGAGCTATATTATGGATTGATTTTATTTTTAGCATCTATTTGAAATCGATTTTACAAAGTGAAATGCTTAAAAAAATAAATGCAATTAGTTTATCCTCATTCCTAATTTTAATAACGAATACATTGTAAGAGGTACACTTGTAATCAAAGTAAGCATAAATTAAACAAGGACTGTATATAGTAAAAGCAAAACTTATTTATAACTTAATTGTATACATATATAGTGAGTGAATTTATTTTTGTTTTTATGAGCCTGATTTTATTTAAAGAAAAAATCTTGAAAAATTAGTAATCTTTATATTTAGTAAAATATAATGTATTGATTTTGTATATTTTACAAAGTAAAAATATATTAATTATCTACAAATACAATAAAGTTTAAAAACTCTTAAATTTTTTCGGCAAATAATCTTACCTTTGCACTCCAAAATTTGGTTTCGTTATGTTAGCAATCGTAAAAATAGCTGGTCAGCAGTTTAAAGTAAAAGCAGGTGACAGTTTATATGTACCTCACTTAGAGGGAAAAACAGGAGATTCGATAGAGTTTTCTGATGTACTATTAACTTCTACAGGTAGCGATGCTACACTTGGTAGCAAGGCTGTAGTAAAAGCAGAAATTATTAATGCGCTTGTACAAGGCGATAAAGTAATTGCTTTTAAAATGAAAAGAAGAAAAGGTTTCCGTAAAAAGCACGGTCATCGTACTCAGTATACTCATTTAAAAGTAACTGCTATAGCATAGTTGGTTTTTTAGTTGATCGGTTAATTTTTATAATTGATTAGTTCAACTATTAACTAATACAAATAACTAATAAATAAAAAAACATGGCACATAAAAAAGGTGAAGGTTCCGTAAAAAACGGTAGAGATTCACATGCAAAAAGATTAGGCGTTAAGATTTTTGGTGGTCAAGCAGCTATTGCAGGAAACATCATAATTCGTCAGCGTGGAACGCAATATCATCCAGGTAAAAATGTAGGTCTTGGAAGAGATTTTACCATCTTTGCAATGACGGATGGTTTGGTAGAATTTAAGAAAACAAAAGGTGATAAAACCTTCGTTTCTGTAACTGCAATTGCTGCTACAGCCTAAGTTTTTAAAAATTTATTTTGGTAATTAGAAAAATGTATTTATTTTTAAGTATTATTTACTAACCATAATTAAATTTAAACAAAATGGCAACAGCAAAAAAAGCGGCTCCTAAGAAAGCAGCAGCAAAAAAAGCAGCTCCTAAAAAAGCAGCTCCAGCAAAAAAAGCAGCAGTAAAAAAAGCAGCTCCTGCAAAAAAAGCAGCTCCTAAAAAAGCAGCTCCTGCAAAAAAAGCAGCTCCAAAAAAAGCAGCAGCTAAAAAAGCAGCTCCAAAAAAAGCAGCAGCTAAAAAAGCAGCTCCAAAAAAGAAATAATTAAAGCCTAGCTTTAAAATTCTAAAAAAAAGGTTTCGATTTTATATCGAAGCCTTTTTTATTTTGCACCAAACCTAATCTGGTATTGGGTTATAAACATATTGTGTTCTCATCATTATATTTGTTTACATAAAGTAATTATCTTCATTTTTTTTTAGCTTACATTTTATAGTATGACAAATTACGAAATAGCCGATTCGTTTTCTTTGCTAGCAAAGTTGATGGATATACATGGAGAAAATAGTTTTAAAAGTAAATCGTATTCAATAGCTGCATTTAATATTGAAAAACTTTCTGTGCAATTAAGTGAGCTCGAAGAAAAAAAAATTGAAACATTAAATGGTATTGGAGTATCCACTGCAAAAAAAATAATAGAGATTTTACAAACAAAAAGACTAATACAATTAGAAGACATAATTTTAAAAACACCTCCTGGAATTATCGAAATGCTCAAAATAAAGGGAATTGGGCCAAAAAAAATAAATATTATTTGGAAAGAAATGGAGCTGGAAACAATAGGAGAATTATTGTATGCTTCTAAAGAAAATAGGTTAAAATTATACAAAGGTTTTGGAGAAAAAACGCAGCAAACAATTATAGAAAATATTGAATTTTATTTGCGCAACCAAGGAAGTTTTTTATACGCCCAAATGATATTTGGAGCAGATCAATTTAAAATTTATTTAGAAAAAACATTTACAGACAAACGAGTATTTATCACCGGTGAGTTTGCAAGGCAAATAGAAGTAATAACATTACTAGAATTTATAGTAGAAGAAGAAATTGAAATAGTAAAAATTAAATTAGCAGAGCAAAAAGGACTTGAGTTTTTAGAGCAAAAGGAAAATTATATATTGTACAAAACAGTAATTGGTATAAAAGTAAAAATTTATGCTATAACTGAAAACGTAATTGAGCAATTAATAGAAACATCTTCTTCAGAAAATTTTTACCACCGTATTTTGCAGAATTATAAGGTGGAAACTGTTTCAAAAGATGAAAGGGAATATTTTACTCAAAGAAAACTACCTTTTATACCTGCCTATTTAAGAGAAGATGAAAATATTATTTGTAAAAAGCTAGATTTTGAAGCAAAAATAATGCCTGTAGACATAAAAGGGCTTATACATTGCCATAGTAACTGGAGCGATGGCAACAATACAGTAGAAGAAATGGCACTTGCTGCCCAAAAACAAGGTATGGAATATATGGTTATTAGCGATCATAGCAAGTCCGCCTTTTATGCACAAGGGCTTAGTGAAGAGAGGATAAAAGCACAGCAACAGTATGTAGATGAATTAAACATAAAGCTTGCGCCTTTTAAAATATTTAAAAGTATTGAAAGTGATATTTTAAACGATGGTAATTTAGATTATAGTAATGCAATGCTATCTACATTCGATATTGTAATTGCGAGTGTACATAGCAATTTAAAAATGAGCGAAGAAAAAGCAATGGCTCGATTGCTTACAGCTATTGAAAATCCTTATACTACTATTCTAGGTCATTTGACAGGTAGGATACTTTTAAGCCGCCCCGGTTATCCACTCAATTTTAAAAAAATAATAGATGCATGTGCTGCTAACAGTGTAGTGATTGAGCTAAATGCACACCCAAGCAGGCTTGATATAGATTGGAGAGAGATTAAATATGCGATAGAAAAAAATGTACTGATATCAATAAATCCAGATAGTCATAATACGGAAGGCATTGAAGATGTAAAGTATGGTGTATATGTAGCACAAAAAGCTATGCTATCGAAAGAACAAAATTTGAGCAGTTTTTCTTTGGCTTCTTTTCAAACTTTTATAGATGAGATTAAGCGTTTGAAAAGAATTTAACATTGTTAATCCACCAAAGGAAAGCTAACAAAAAATGAAGTGCCATTTTCTGAAGTTTCAAAGTGAAGAATGCCCCCAGCCTGCTCTGTCATACGCTTGCACATACTAAGACCAAGCCCAGTACCAGAAGACTTTGTTGTAAAATTTGGCATAAATATTTTATCCTGCATATCAATTGGTATGCCAGATCCATTATCGGTTATTATGATGGTAACTATATTATCGAGTACTATTTCTGTTATTTTAATGTTTGGTTTAGTACCTTCTTTTACTGCTTGAATACCGTTTAAAATAAGATTGGTAAGTATTCTGTTTATATGTGTTTTATCTGCTACTATAAAAAGCTCGTTGGGAGTATACTTCCAAGTAAATTCAATTGCTCTATCTTCTTCATACAATTGCTTTACAGATTTTAAAGCTTCGTTTATATTAAATCTTTCTGGCTTTGCATTTTCAATATTTGCAAATCTGCTAAACTCGCTTGCAATATTACTTAAATGATCCATTTGCTCTACCAATGTTGCAGATACTTTTGCGCTTAGTTCTTTTATATTGGGAGCATTTTCATCTATTGCTTTTTGTAAAAATTGCATGCTCAGTTTCATGGGCGTAAGCGGATTTTTTATTTCGTGGGCTACTTGTTTAGCCATTTCTTGCCAAGCATTTTCTCTTTCGGTTCGTGCAAGCGCTGCAGCACTTTCATCTAGCTTGCCTACCATTTTATTGTATTCATTTACAAGTGCACCTATTTCATCTTTTCTTGGCCATTCTATTTTTTCATTTTCTTTAGATAAATTTACAGCTTTCATTTTATCACTAATAAATGAAAATGAATTTGTAATGCGATTGGTAATAAAAATTGCAATAATACCAGCTATCAATAAAATAAATGCATTTAAAATTATGATGGTAACCAAAAATGTAGAAATTTCTTCTTTCAATTTATTTTGGGAGGTAAAATAGGGTATGTTTAAGTACCCAATTTCTTGCCCATTATTATCTACTATTGGTATATAATTGCTTACATAATCTAGTTTACCAATTTGTTCCTTTTGGTAAAATTGTATTTCATTTCCTTTGTTTAAATGAGCAAAGGCTATAGGGTTTAATTTTGTACTTACAATTCCTTTTTGATAGGGCAGTGATAGTGAAGATGCTTTTAGGTCTCCACGTAAATTGTATAAGTTAATATCATGCCCATGCACCTGCGATAGCCTGTTAACTATATTTGACAAAGGGGATTCAACTTTGGCGGTATCACTAAAATTGCTTGTTTCTATTAAGTCTTTTGTGATTGATTTGGTAAGATCTGTACCTATTACTTTTGTAGTTCTATTTAATATTTCATGATTGTTGTTTTGAAAACTGTTAATAAAAAATAAGATAGTGGCTATGCCAATTATTATAAATGATAAAATACTAAAAGAAATAATGGTGCCATGAACTTGTTGTCTTATGCTTAAACGAATGGAACTTTTAATATTTAGCCACTTAAACTTAGCTTTTAAAAGCAAGCTAATAAAGGATGATAAGGCATTTAATAAAATAAAAGTGCAAAATAAATAAGAAAATAAAGTGATAAGCTCTAACCATATTTTATTTTCTTTTACAATTACTACATATTTATTATTGCCAACATTGTACCAAAGTTCATTATACTTGTTATTGTCTTCAAATAAAAACTGATTTCCTTTAAATGCTTTTTCAGCGTATTTGGTTGAAAAAGCATAGTCATTATGACTAAGTACAAGTTTGTTATTTTCATAAATGCCATAAGCATAAAGCGAAGATTTTTCCAGAGAGTTATTACCACCTCTGCTAAATAAAGCTGGATATAATTTTTCAGCTCCATAATCTTTGGGACTTATGATAATAAATACATAGCCTAACAATTCATTTTTTTTGTCTTTTATAATTCGCTTGCACATATAATTGGTTTTTTCAAAACCAGCTTCAAAAGAGTACATTCCTGTAATAGAGGTAGGTACAGCCTGTGTATTAAAAATGCTATTTACAGAGCTATAGCTAATGGGATCTTGATTGTACAAGCTTTTTTCTTCATTATCATACACAAGTATTTTTGTTTCATAATTGTCTGTATAAATGTTAAAATTATTATTTATTAAACTATCTCTTAGTATTAAACTATTTGCTTCTGTTTTAAATTCATTAAAATATTGTGCAAGTAACGATGGTCTAAACTCTGTTAAAATCGTATTAAGCAATACATCGCTTATGGTATTTGTTTTTGAAGCTATTACTTCTGCATAGTGTTTTCTATTACGCAATTCTTTTACATTGTTTTCAGTAATAATAATGGTGGAGATTGTAGCGGAGAAAAAGAATAACCAAAAAACCATTTTGGTAACAATAATACTTGTAGAAAAGTAACCAGATAAATCTATTTTTATTAAAAGTAAAAATAGCAACAACCACAACAGCTCATATAATTCAAAGCCTCCTGTTAAATTACCAATTCTAAAGCTTAAAAAAGTAAGTGCTGTTACGCAAATAATAATGAAGAAAGGTATAATAGATTTTGTAAACAAACTATTAATAAAGTAAAATATAATTCTACAAAAATAATAATAGCTAATAGCAATACAACACAATACTAAAAAGCCAACTACACTATAAATATCTAATGAGAAAAAATTCATCACATCAAAAGAAATCTGTGAGTCTGCAACCATTGATCTTACAATGAAGCTACTGGCATGGGTTGCAAATATTATTATTATTGCAAAAAGTACTACTAGTAGCCATCTATACCATTTTTTTTTGAGACTTAGTTGTGTATTTGATTCATTAATATTGGTTCTAATAAAGTTAACAACCCAAAAAAATATGAGTACATTAATTAGTAAATCTCCTAAAGATTTTAAAATAAAATTTGAGCCATATATAGTTGGATCAAATAATTCAAATTGTCTAAAATTAATGCTATTAGAAAAAAAGTAAGTAAAGAGACGTAAGAAAAATAGGATCGTTATTAAAAAAAATACACTTTTAAATAATCCATATTTTTGGCTAATATGTACTGCTGTGAAATGTATGAATAAAAGCAAGGGTAAAAAAGAAAGTAATCTTAGCCAAATGGTGAGTCTATTCTCCCCAGCATCTTTGGCTAAGGTTTTTTCTGAAAGTGAAAATAAGAAAATGCCCGACTTTGTTTTTATTGAATTGCTGGTTTCATTTTTTTCAATGTCAAAATTATCTCCAACAATTGGATCAATAGCAAATTCATTTTTTAGATAGTCGTTAGATACTACATAATTCCATTTTATTGGGAGTAGACTTATAAGTAAAGTCCTTTCTACATATTTTTTTTGTACTAAAAAGTAACCATTTTTTAACTGTACAAGCCCATTGTTACTGGGCATTTTTAATACATTACTATCAGGTATTACAGTTTGTGTACTCCAAAAAGATAAATCTAAATTACCTGCATTTTCTTTATATAGAAAAATAAATTGATTTGCGCCAATGTATTTCTCTTTTACTTTATCTTGTAATTTAGTATTTAAGCAGCTATTTACAAAATTAGAATCACCACTTATTAAATTAAAATCTGTTTCTGCTTTTGCTACATATTTTTGTATTGTTGAAAAAAAAGAACGTTTAAAAAATGTTTTTGTATCTGATCGTTGTGTAAAAATGGAAATAGCCAATAAAAATATAGCAATAGCCAATAAATAGCTATGGTCTTTTAAAAAGCGATTTCGTTTTATTTTTTCTAGCAAATTAGTTTATTTTTTTTCATTTTGTTTTACTTGGTTCCATAAAGCATCCATTTCGCCCAAACTCATTTCTAACAAAGCTTTACCCTGTACATTTGCTGCTCCTTCTACAGCTGTAAATCGTCTTATAAATTTTTTATTTGTTCTTTCAAGTGCTGCATCAGCATCTACCTGCAAAAACCTTGCAAAGTTTACAAGGCTAAAAATTACATCCCCCATTTCGTCTTCAATTTTATCTTTATCACCTGTAAGAATAGCTTCTTTTAACTCTGCCATTTCCTCATCTACTTTATCCAATACTTGTTGTGTATTTTCCCATTCAAAGCCTACAGTTTTTGTTTTTTCTTGCAATCTTATTGCTTTTACCATGCTCGGTAGCGATTTTGGCACACCTCCTAAAATTGATTTTTTACCCTCTTTTAATTTTAACTTTTCCCAATTTTCTTTTACATCAGCTTCTGTTACTACTTCTTTTAAATTTTCACCCATGTTTGTAGCATATATGTGAGGGTGCCTGCTAATAAGTTTTTCACATATACCACTAAACACATCTTCTAGTGTAAATTTATTTTCTTCTTTGCCTATAAGTACATAAAAAACCAAGTGTAAAAATAAATCTCCTAGTTCTTCTTTTATACCATTCCAGTCACCACTATCTATTGCATCTGCTAGCTCATAAGTTTCTTCTATGGTAAGCTGTCTAAGGCTTTGTATTGTCTGCTTTTTATCCCATGGGCATTTTTCCCTTAGCTCATCCATAATGGTTATAAGATCAAAAAAAGTATTCTTCATTTTTATATTTTTATTATGAAAAGCCCAAAAAGTATTATTAAAAGTAAAAACATTAAAAATAGAATGCTTATTAGTAAGATGAAGTATTTTAAAATTGTTTTCCCTCTTCTTTGTTCATAAAAATTACGCATAGCCCTATACAAATAATAAAAAATGTACAAACCTAAAAAGCCTATTACAATATCTAGCCAACCAAAGTATTTTAGATTAGAGAGTTCACCTAATACATTTATCATAAAGAAATCAATATAAATAAAAATGTATAAATGCAATGAAAAAATTATATGAGAAACATAATAAAATTTCTTATTTCTATAATATAGCAAATGAAGTATAAATGCAAAAAAAGGCAGCGATATAAATAATACTTGTGGTACTAGTTGGAACATAGTTTTTGCTACTGCTTCATTTACTAGTTTCTTTTTATAATCATATTTTTTTCTAAAATTGAGTTGTTTTCGTATAAAATATTCTTGTATACCTACATCTTTTATTTTACCCGTTGTTATCAAAGAGTCATAAGCTTCTTCTGTATTATAATCAGCTTCACTAAAAATATTGAATTTGAATTCTGTATCTTGCCCAGCAGTCTCTTTTTTATATAGATGTTTTAATGAGTCTATACCATATTTATCAAGTATCTTCTGCATCTTTAAGGTATCCAGTTCATCATTTTTCCAATCCCTTATTAATTCTATTGAATCACTCATTAATTTTAAAGAATCAATACCATAAAGTGATACAATGCTATTTATTTTTATTGTATCTACTCCCTCATCCATTAAGTTTCTTATTGCATTTAAAGAATCTCTCTTTGTTATTTTGCCATTTTCATTTTCAAAGTTGGAATTATTATTCTTACCTGCGAAAAAAGTAAAAATGATGAAAAAGAAAAAAGCAGATGTGAAAAGATAAAACCGTATAGGATCTAAATAACTTTTGCGCCTGCCTGCAATATACTCCGATGATAAAAAGCCTGGCTTCGTAATAATATATTTTATAGAACTAAAGAACTTTCCATCAAAATGAGTAATATCGTTAAAGGTATGGGTTATAAGATGCCAAATAGTTTCTTGGGGTTCTATATTTTCTTGCCCACAAATACTACAATACTTACCATCTATAAGGGCATTGCAGTTTAGGCATAGTTTTTCTTTTCTTTCTTTTAAATGGCTCACACAATAATTTTGTTAAAAATAATAAACTTTATTGGCATAAATTCTATAAACCGCATTAAGGGTTGTATTTTTACGGTTCAACATTAAATTTCTAAAATTGAAAAAAATACTAATCGTTTCTTTTGCTCTATTTTCAGCATTTTCTTCTACAGCTCAATTTTATTATAAAGATATAATTAGTAATAAACAATTGCTGGCAGATATGGCTGCTTACAAAGAAAATAAAGTAAAGCGTATAAATATAAAAAGTTTTGAGGATAATGGCGAAGAAAGTGAAAGTTTTTTTTGTACAAAAAAAATAAAAAAAAATTATAAACTGACAGAACTATTTACTAGGGCAGATATGGCACCCGCCTCTTTATTCGTATCCAATTTTGATAATGAAGGAAAATTACTTCGTACAAACGATAGCTCTAGCATAATAGTAAAAAATATGCAGTATAAGTATGATGATAAAAAAAGAATTGTTTCAATATTTTCTACTGTAAGTAGCAAAGATGTGGATTTTAATAATAGCATTACCGAAGCGCATATTTATAAATACAATGGTAATAATCCTGCACAATTACAAATTATTAAAAATTTAAACGATACAACATTAATTTTATTTTCGGTAGATGAAAATGGAAACATTGCACTTGAGAAAAATACCAAAACAGGAAAAAAATATTTTTATTACTACGATGCTAAAAACCAACTAACTGATATTGTACCATCTAGTGAAGATGGGAAAAGACTAAAACCAGATTATATTTTTGAATACAATAACGCTGGTCTCATTACAAAAATGACTTCAGTAGAAGAGGGGAGTAGCAATTATTTTGTGTGGAGATATGAGTATACAGGCAACCTGCGTATAAAAGAAAAATGCTTTACAAACGAAAGAAGATTGATGGGGAGTGTGGAGTATGAGTATAAATAAGAGTATTAAAAATTACATTAGTTAATTATCATTTTTATATGTGAATAAAGTGTTTTAGCTTCTTATTGCATGGCATTTACAGGAAAAATAAAATCGTTAAATTTAAAAAACTCTTGCCTAAAAAAAGCCCATAATAAACAAATGCCCAGTGGGCTTTCTTGGGCTATAATATTTTAAAAGTTCATTTTTTGAGTTTTTTATTTTTTCGCTAAGTAATTTTCTAAATTAGCAAGCACTTTTTCAGAAAGACGTTTTTTTGCTTCAAAAGTAAATCCTGCAAATTGCTCCTCAGTAATAATATTTTCGTATTTGGAAAATTCGTTAGCAAAGTTTCCTACTCCGTCTGCATCAAGTATAGCAAAAGAAGTTTTATCATTGCAAATCCATTCTAAAAATGCATCTTTTTCAAAAGTAAGTCCCAATGAAGTATTGATTAAAACCGAGTTTCTTGTTTTATTACGAAATTCTTGATCTGTTAAAAGAATAGTATTTCTTGGAAGATGTGTAGTAACTACATCACAAGTCGCAATCAATTCGTTCAATGATAAATACACTATTCCATCTTTTTCCATTTCGTATTTTCTACTCCTATTAAAGTAAAAAACGTTCATTCCAAAATGTGTTGCAGTCTTTGCAACCATTTTTCCTAAAGTGCCAAGTCCAATAATACCAATACTTTTATTTGTTAGTTCCGTGGCTTCACTTTTCCATTGCTGTTTGCCAAGTCCTTTGAACAAATAAATTAACTGTGCAAAAATAAACTCAATCGTTCCTTCGTCTCCGTAGTCCTTTACACCCTTTACTTGTATGCCCAATTTTCTTGCTTCGGCAATTTCTACATTTGCCGAGTTTTCATCATATAGACTACAACACATTCCGATGAATTTTAGAGATGTAGATTTTTTAAGTATGGCTGCACTAATTCTAGTCTGCCAACTAACCAAAACACAGTCCGAGTTACTAATTCGATTTATTATTTCTGCTTCTGTCTCAGGAAAATCATTGTAGATTGAAATTGGCTCTCGTGAAAGTGTAGAGATTTTTTCAATTTCAGGGCTTGTCAATCCGCAGTTGTCTATAATAGTTATTTTGTTAAAGGTCATAGTATGGTTTGTGAAAATTTCAGCCAACTTTTTTTAGTATTGTAGTTGTGCGAAAAGCGAAAAATAAGTTCTCAATTTACTACCAAAGCCCCAGTTTCGCAAAATTGATGTTGGCATTAGATTTTATTTTTATAATAAGTGGATTTTTAATTTTTTTCTAAACTTTAAAAATTCTATTGTTGTAAGAAATAGATAAATTATTGCCAATATCAAAATAGTTGTGTAAATAGTAAAGCCTGTTTTAACATTAATCACAATTAAACAAATTAGCCAAATAGTTGGTATTCCTAAAAATGATAAAAATGATAAAAAGTAATTATTTCTAATTTTTTCTATTAGGTTTAGAAAAAAAAACAGAGAACAAAAAGCCATAGCAATGAGAGATATTGTAGAAACCCAAAGGTTAAACAATACATTAATTACAAAAAGAATTTTTTTAAATACACTCATTTCATCTGTATAATTGGTTTTTGTAATTAAAATTATATAAATCACAAATAATAAAATACATAATAAAAAATTAATTAACCAAAACTTTAAGATTATTTTTTTCATTTAAAAGTTTATTTTTTAATTCGAACATTAAATTTTTATAGAAAAAACAAAAAAATTGCTGGAATTTTATGCTAACTCAAAAACAAAATAATACTTCACCTACTTTTCAAAAAATACGCTCTGTATTTTTACCTGCCGCATAGCCTTCAATTCAAATCCCCATAACCAATAGCCGAGGCTTCGTTCAACATTGGTTTAGTGTTCGGCACTGTAAGGTACAAAGGACCCCTTGTTGAACTAAACCTTCGGTTGCCTTTACCTTATAATTCCATAAATTTATACAAACAAATTATTATGACAAAAAAAATTACCGGAAGAACTACGGTATAACAAGTTCTTGCATCAAGCCTGCAGAGAAGTACAAGGCTTTGAAGTGTTACTACAAAAATTTGAACGCAACATTAGCGTACTAGGCAGGAGTACAAAAACTTTTGAAAACTATGCCCGTCATGTAGCCGCCATAGCGCTGCATTTTAAATGCCTACCCACAGTGCTAGAAGCAGAGCAGGTGCAAGATTATTTGTACATGCTACAAAAGCGCAGCCAAACACCCTCACAAACCTATTTCAAACACACGGTATATGGGTTACGTTTTTTACTAAAAACCGAAGGCTTGGCTTACGATTTTTTAAAACTGCCCGCCATAAAAAAAACGAGCAAGCTGCCTACGGTACTAAGCAAACAAGAAATGTGGGCAATGCTCAAAGCCGCCACATTGCTCAAGCACAAAATACTACTAGGGCTTTTGTATGGCTGTGGCTTGCGTTGTATGGAGGTACGCAGTATCCAATTAAAAAATATAGATTTTGATAGGCAACAACTACACGTTGTACAAAGCAAAGGCAACAAAGATAGAATGCTGCCCTTGAGCGAACACCTGATACGAGGGATAAAAAAATACATAGTCGCTGAGCAACCTACACAGTATTTATTTAGTGGACAACAAAGCGATAACACAGAAACGAACCAATGCTACAGCCAGCGAGGCGTGCAATGGGTAGTAAAAACGATAGCTCAAAAAGCAGGCATAACAAAAGATGTACACACGCATACGCTACGCCATAGTTACGCCACGCATTTGTTAGAAGACGGTGTAAATATTTTTACGCTACAGCATTTACTCGGTCACCAACAACTAGAAACCACACTAGCCTATTTACATTTATGCAATGTAGGTACCAGCAAAGCCTTTAGTCCATTAGATACTTTATTTGCCCAATGCGCAGCCAAGCAGAGCTAGCCGATGTGATAGATGCGTTGGGCAATGGCGTAGCAAATTTAAATTTGGTTGGCGGCAAGCTAGCCACCTTACGAGCTATAAAAAATTGTCGTACCCAAGCCTTAGGTGGGCATGTAGATGCATGTACCGATTGTGGGGTTGTAAAAATAAGTTACAACTCATGCCGCAATCGTCATTGCCCCAAATGCCAAGGACACAAAAAACAAGAGTGGATAGAAGCAAGGCAAGCAGAGCTTTTACCTGTAACGCATTTTCATGTGGTGTTTACGCTGCCAAACGAACTCAATAGGCTTGCCTTATACCAACCCAAGTTGGTGTACGATTGTTTGTTTATAGCCGCATGGCAAACGCTACAATTTTTTGGAGACAAACAAGATTTGCAAATGGGTATGGTAAGTGTATTGCACACATGGGGTCAAACCCTAAGCCTTCACCCACACTTGCATTGTATAGTACCAGGTGGTGGACTTACCAAACAAAAACAATGGAAGCCCATAGGCAATGATGGTAAATTTTTATTTGCTGTAAAAGCCATGAGCAAAGTTTACCGAGCCAAGTATGTAGCGGCATTGCGCAGCAAAGGTTTTAACGATAAAGCACTCATAGAAAGTTTGTTTAAAAAAGATTGGGTAGTGTATGCCAAGCGTCCTTTTGGTAATGTACATACGGTGGTAGAATATCTAGCAAGGTACACGCACAAAATAGCCATAAGTAATAGTCGAATAAAAGAAGTAACACAAAGCGAAGTAACTTTTACATACAAAGATTATAAACAAGGCGGCCTTACAAAAACGATGACGCTAAGCCACCAAGAGTTTGTACGAAGATTTGCGCAGCACATATTACCCAAGCGTTTTGTACGTATACGTCATTTTGGTTTTTTAAGTAGTACAGGCAAGCGTTTGTATTTAAAAAATCTGCAAGCCTCCATGCATTATGAAAAAGTAGCAGTAGTTGCAATGGGCACAAAATTACATTGTTGCCCCCATTGTAAAACACCTACAATGGTTACTATTTGCAGCTTTGATAGGCGAGGCCCACCAAAAAAATATTTACGGGTGACAAAACTTATTCCTACTACATTGGTTTAATGTGTGGGTAGGGGAACTTGTGCACCTACTTTATAAAAATAAACTTAAAACCAATAAAACCTACAGTAAAAAACCAATTCAAAAAAAATCCTTATCCATTTTTGCTGCCCAAGTAG
>JAYVID010000006.1:0-21027 GCA_043770525.1 Ferruginibacter sp. | reverse complement strand
GCTACATAAATTGAAATCGTTTAAGAACCAAATTCAGCTGTAACGCTTTAATGTCAATATATTCAAAGAACTTAAAATTTCGTCTTTAGGACGCTAATGTCTATATTTAAGTTCTATATTTAACTAATAAAGCCTAATGCATGAAAAAAATATTATTGAATGCTGTCGTTTTTTTTATAGCAATATCTTCTTATTCTCAAATAGCAGAAGACTCATCTACCTTTAATTTTGATTTTGAAAAAATAGTGCAAAATAAATTTAAATACTGGGATGATTTTGGTAGCAATGATTATACAATTGCAATTGATTCTACCATAAAGTATGAAGGCCATTTCACTGCAAGTATAATTAATACTACTGAAGTTATAGATTATAAGGCCTTATCTTATGTTTTACCTGGTAATTATAATGGAAAAAAAATTACTATTTCTGGTTATATAAAAACAGAAAATGTATCAGATGGGTATGCAGGACTATGGATAAGAATTGATCCAAATATTGCTTTTGATAATATGCAAGCAAAAGGTATAAAAGGAACTACTGATTGGAAAAAATATGAAGTAACAGTAAATATGAATCCTGCCAACACAAAAGCAATTGTGATGGGTGGCTTACTGGTAGGCAAAGGTAAAATGTGGTTAGATGGTTTAAGAGTAACTATAGATGGAAAAGATGTAGCAGACTTAACACCTATTCCTAAAAAAATATATGGAGCGGATAATGATAAAGCTTTTGGTAATGCTTCCAAAATAGATAGTATAATATTAAATGAAACTAATGCAGAAAATTTAAAAATGTTAGGATTGATTTGGGGTTTCGTAAAGTACTATCATCCAAATGTGGCGGCTGGTAATTTTAATTTTGATAATGAACTATTCAGAATAGCTACACAAATATTGGCAGCAAAAACAAAAACAGAAAGAGATATTTCTTTTGTAAAGTGGATAAAAAATTTAGGTGAGTTTGAAGTTGCTAAAGTAATAAAAATAAAAAAAGAAATAAAAAATTTACCTGATTTGGATTGGATAGAGCAATCAGATTTGTCAAGCGATTTAAAAATAATTTTAAATAAAGTAAAAAATGCAAAAAGAGATAATGAGCATTATTATATAGGATTATACCAAGGTATAAATAATCCTGAATTCAAAAATGAAAACGCATATGCTTCGTTAAAATATCCTGATGTGGGATTTAGGTTATTGTGTTTGTATCGTTATTGGAACATAATACAATATTGGTTTCCTTATAAACACTTAATAGAAGGAGATTGGAAAAACATTTTACAAAAGTATATACCAACATTTGTACAAGCAAAAAATGAATTGGAATATAAGCTTGCTACTTTGGCTTTAATAGCAGAAATACATGATACCCATGCTAATATTTGGGGTAATGATGCAGTTATAAAAAATTTTAAAGGCCAAAGGTATGGAGCCTTAAAAATTACTTTTATAGAAAAGAAGGCAGTAATTACTGGTTATAACAATGATTCGCTTGCCAAAGAAACTGGATTAAAAATTGGAGATGTTATTACTTCTATTAATAACAAATCTGTTGACGATATTGTAAAAAACATTTTAAAATACACACCTGCGTCTAACTATACAACGCAGCTCAGAGATATTGCGCCTAATTTACTTAGAACAAATGATTCGGTTTTAACGGTAAAGTATTATAGCGATGGGGTTGAAAAAATAACTGATGTAAAAACATATCCTTCTGCTAATATTAAAATTGGAAATAAATTTCAGAAAGAAGACACTTGTTTTAAATTTATAAATAAGGATATTGCTTATTTGTATTTAGGTAGTATAAAAGAAAAGTATCTACCTACAATAATGAAGGATATAGCAAATACAAAAGGACTAATTATAGATTTGAGATGTTATCCTTCGGAGTTTGTAGTCTATTCTTTAGGAAAATATTTAATGCCTAAGAACACTCCATTTGTAAAAATTGCAGTCGGTAATATTAAAACACCTGGCTTATTTAAAATAAGAGATGAATTAAAAATAGATGTTAAAAAATCCACATTTTATAAAGGTAGAGTTATTATCCTTATAAATGAAACTACACAAAGCCAAGCAGAGTTTACAACTATGGCCTTTCGTGTAGCACCCAATGCTACAGTTATTGGCTCTACCACTGCGGGTGCAGATGGTAATGTATCACAATTTTATTTGCCGGGTGGTATTAGTACCATGATAAGTGGTACTAATATTTTATATCCTAATGGAAAAGAAACACAACGCATAGGAATTGTACCTGATATTGAAATTACACCCACTATTGAGGGTGTGAAACAGGGTAAAGATGAAGTTTTACTAAAAGCAATTGAACTAATAAATAGATAGCGTTTTGTCAATTATCTAATTCATAGAAAAGTATTGCAAAAAGATATTGATGATTTGCATTTGGGGAAATTAAGGTTTAGAGATGGAGTAGCTGTTGTGGGTGCTTTTACAAGAGTTTGGCACAATGCTCATGTGCAATAATTTAAACTATTTTTTAAATGTTTTATGAAAATATTTATCTTTCTTATTATGGGGATTTTCTTTAGTGCTTGCACATCTACCATATACATCGTACGGCACGCTGAAAAAAGTACCAACCCAAAAAGTGATCCTCACTTAACTGCACAAGGTGAGCAAAGAGCAGTATCATTAAAAATACTTTTGCAAAACAAAAAAATAAAACAAATATTTTCTACCAATACAAATAGAACTAAGGAAACGGCCAAACCTATTAGTAGCTTTACTAGTATTCCATTTCAATTATATAGTAACGATACAATCTCAAATTTTTACAAGCAAATATTTTTGTCAAAGAAAAACACCTTGGTTATAGGGCATAGTAATACCGTTTTAAATATGATAGATTCGCTTGGTTTGAAAAGGAAAATTAAAACGATTGCAGATGATGCTTACGATAATATTTTTGTCATAAAAGTGAAAAAATATTGTAGATCTTGTTTAAACCCTTTTAAAGCTTCATTAAAAGAAACGAAGTATGGTAATGTAAATTTAATTGACTCTACAGCAAATAAGATGAAGCAATAGCTAATATATTTAACAAAAGAATTAAATTACATTTGAAAAATATTACAAAATTTCATGGAGGAATATGGAAAAATATTAGTCTTTGCAATACCACTTTTTTTATGCTTTATTATTATAGAGAAATTAATTTCTGTTTATAAAGGAGATAACAAAGTGCCACTAATGGATGCAGTATCTGGAGTAAGCTCTGGAATTACAAATGCTGTAAAAGATGTGCTTGGGCTAAGTGTTACGCTTATCAGTTATGAATGGATGGTTTCTAAGCTGGCAATTTTTAGCATTCAAGCAAATTTATTTATTTATCTCGTTGCATTTATTGTAATAGATTTTCAAGGATATTGGAGCCATAGGTGGGCTCATAAAATTAATTTTTTTTGGAACAAACATGCCATACACCATAGTAGTGAAGAGTTTAATTTGGCATGTGCTTTAAGACAATCCATTGCTAGTTTTGTAAATCTTTTTACATTTTTATTATTGCCCGCTGCTATTATTGGAGTGCCTGCTAGTGTAATATCCATTACAATACCTATTCATTTATTTTTACAATTTTGGTATCATACAAGGCATATAAATAAACTCGGGTTTTTAGAAAAAATTTTGGTTACCCCTTCTCACCACAGAGTACACCATGCTATGAATGCAGCATACATGGATAAAAATTTATCACAAATCTTTATTATTTGGGATAAATGGTTTGGTACTTTTCAATCAGAATTAGAAATAGAGCCACCAGTATATGGTATTACAAGGCCTGTACAAACTTGGAATCCAATTCGTATAAATTTTCAACATATTTGGTTGCTTTTAAAAGATGCATGGAGGGCAAATAGTTGGAAAGATAAATTTATAATTTGGTTTAAGCCAACTGGTTGGCGACCAGAAGGGTTAGAGGAAAAATATCCTGTAAACAAAATTGAAGAGGTTTTGCATTTTGAAAAATATGGATTGAATAATTCAAAAAGCCTCATTATATGGTCTATCATTCAGACATTGGTTACATTGTTATTTGTAGTATTTATGTTTAATAATATTGCAGCTATTGGTTTGAAAAATATTTTTGTTTATGGATTATTTATTTTTGTAACTGTATATAGTTATACTGAATTAATGGATAAAAATAATTATTCTATTGTATGGGAAACGGTACGTTTAATGCTTGGTTTGGGTATTGTATTTTACTTTAATGATTGGTTTGGGTTAAACACATCTATTAAAATTGGGTCTAGTGTAGTTATTAGTTATTTAGTTCTTTCTTTTTTAGTGAATCTTTATTTTGTTCAGTTTGAGTTTAAGGAATGCATAAAATAATTTAGTTAAATATTGCTTTTATTTTTCTTCTTTAAATATCTTATTTTATTCTAACTAATTATTATATATTGCATTATAGTAATAGTAATTATTTAATATTGAGTTGCTTTAATGTAAAAAAATATTAATGCAAATCTAAGAAATCAATAAAAGTTCCCTGATGAGTAGTATCACTAATTTTTGGCGCAAACTAAAAAATAATGGTTGCGATATTACTACTGATTTGATAAAAGTGAAAAATATTATTTTCACTAATACACTCCTTTATATTTCCTTTTTTTCTTACTGTATATTTTTAACATCTTTAATTTTAAATAATTTATTAAATATAAAAATTTTATTAATCTCGTCATTATTTATAATAGTTGGTTTTATAAGTGTTTATTTTTTATTGAAAGCAAAGCAATATTTATTGGGTAAAAGTATTTTGCTTTTATTACTTTATTTGTCAATTTTTTTCTTCGATTTTAGTTTGGGTGAGTCAGCAGGGGTGTACTTATATTATTTTGCATTTTTCTTAACTACATTTAATATTTTTTCATGGAGTAAAGAACGGGTATTGCTGCTTACTTTTTTATTAATTCCTGCTTTATTATTACTGTCTACAGAAATATATAATTTGGCTAATAAAAAATCTATTTTACATGAAGGTTACAACTCCTTGTCTATTTATATTTTTAATTCATTAATGACTTTTTTAATTATTGCAATAAACACATTGCAAATAATAAAAGAAAACTTGCTTGCACAACAATCTTTAAGTTTATCTAAACCTAGCGCACAATTGCTTACAGATATTAAGCAAGGTTGTATTTGGAGTATTGATATGAATTATAAACTTATAGCCTTTAGTAAATTATATAAGGAAATTATAAAAAAGCAATACAACATAGACTGCTATGAAGGGTTAGATATTAATAAAGTATTTAATCATCCAAATTACCCATTAGAAATACTTGCAGTATATAAAAAAGTATTGCAAGGAAAAACAGCTGTATCGGAGTATTTTTCTAACAATAATTATTTTGAGATAGAGGGTTCGCCTTTGTATAGTGCCGATGGTACACAAATAGCTGCTACATTTTATAGCCGCTTAATTACAGCAAGAAAAACAAATGAGCAAGAATTACAACAAGCCAAAATAAATCTTGAAACACTGATCGATAGTGCTGGCAATAGTACTTGGAGCCTCACAACAGATTATAAAATTATTGCTGCTAACAAAATGTATGTAAGTGATATGAAAAGGATATTTGATGTAAATATACATCCTGGATTTGATCTAAGTCAGTTGTTTGACAAGCCCAATTTTCCAAAAGATTGGAAAGGACAATATGACCTTGTTTTTAGCGGTCAAAATTTATTTTTAGACCACATTTTTGCTGAAGATTTTTTTGAGTTGAATGCTGTGCCCATCAGAAATATTAGAAATGAAATTATAGGAGCTGTATTTTTTTCAAGAAATATCAGCGAAAGAAAATTTATAGAGCAGGAACTTACTAAAGCAAAAACAAATGCAGAACAAGCAACTGTAGCAAAGGCTCAATTTTTATCAAATATGAGTCATGAGCTTCGAACACCTTTAAATGGTATTATAGGGCTTACTAATCTTTTATTAAGCGAACAATATTTGCCTGCCCAAACACAACATTTAGAAGTGTTAAAATATTCTAGTGATCACATGCTTACACTGATAAATGATGTTTTAGATTTTAATAAAATAGAAGCTGGCAAAGTTGACCTTGAAAAAAGTGCTTTTAACCTTTTAGAAGTAGTGGAGAAAATGGAAACTTTTTTTTCGTGGGAGGCTGCAGGAAAAGGATTGTCATTTGAAGTAAATTTACACAATAATTTACATAGAATAATAGAAGGCGATGTTACTAGGCTAAGACAAATTTTAACTAACTTAATAAGCAATGCAATTAAATTTACAGAAACTGGAAGTGTAGGATTTAGTATAGAAATATTGGAGCAGTTATCTGAAGGTTCTTGTAAACTACGGTTTTGTGTAACTGATACTGGTATTGGTATAGAGGAAGATAAGCTAGCACAAATTTTTGATAGTTTTGGCCAAGCAGATCCAAGTACAATTAGAAAGTATGGTGGTTCAGGATTGGGGTTAACGATTTCAAAAAAACTCATAGAGTTGATGGGGTCTAGACTGCAAGTAAAAAGTTTAATAAACAAGGGTAGTGTTTTCTGGTTCGATCTTATTGTAAATTGTTCTTTACAAAAGCAAGTAGATGTAAAAGTTAAAGAAATAAATCAACTCAGTAATTTAAGTGGTATTCAAATACTGATTGCAGAAGATAATCCTGTAAACATGATGGTGGTTTCTAAAATGTTGGAAAAATGGAATGTGATTGTTACTAAAGCCAAAAATGGTAAAGAAGCTTTGGACTTAGCTTTAAATAATAAGTATAGTTTAATATTGATGGATTTGCAAATGCCAGAAATGGATGGGTTTACTGCCACTGCAGAAATAAGGGCAGCTAAGCTAACCCTCCCTATTATTGCACTTACAGCTACTACCGATGATACTATGTTAAAAAATATAAAACAAAAAGGGATGAATGGCTTGGTACAAAAACCTTTTATACCAGAAGAATTGCACAAAATGATTGCTGATATGATAAGTGCAAATTAACCGTTCAACTGCTTTTTATAACCAAATAAATTTTTTAATATCCAAAATCAAAGAAAAATATCTTTTCTTTGAATAATAAACCAACACAATGGCAATATTAACTGTTGAGAATATCACAAAAAAATATGGACGTATTCAAGCTTTAAAAGGAGTAAGTTTTTCTGTACCCCGTGGTTGTGTATTTGGTATACTTGGCCCAAATGGAAGTGGCAAAACTACTTTGCTAGGTATAATTATGAATGTGCTTAAAGCCAGCGGCGGTAGTTTTCAATTGTTTGATGAAAAAGCTACCGATGCACATAGAAAGAAAATAGGCACATTGCTCGAAACACCCAATTTTTACCATTATTTATCTGCCTTACAAAATTTAAAAATTAGTGCTGCTATAAAAGGAGTAAGTGAAAGTGGAATTATACCTGCTTTGCAAGCTGTAGATTTGGTACAAAGAAAAGATTCGCCATTTAATACTTACTCCCTAGGTATGAAACAAAGGCTAGCCATAGCAGCTGCTTTACTGGGCGACCCAGAGGTATTGGTATTTGATGAACCTACCAATGGCTTAGACCCTGTAGGTATTGCAGAAATAAGAAGACTTATAAAAGAACTTGCTGCAAAGGGTAAAACAATTATTATGGCAAGCCATTTGTTAGATGAAGTAGAAAAAGTTTGTACGCATGTAGCCATTTTAAAAAAAGGCGATTTACTTACAACGGGTAGTGTAAAAGAAATTTTTCAGCAAAATGATATAGTACAAGTACAAGCAAAAGATAAAGAAAAATTAAAAGCCATTTTATCTGACCATAAAAGTTTTAATAGTTTAACCGAAGTAGGGGGTATTATAGAACTAAATTACAACGCAGGCGCAGCAGACCTTGCAGCTATTAATAAATTTTGTTTTGAACAAGGTGTGGTGCTTTCTCATTTACAACTAAAGAAAAGTAATATCGAATCTAAATTTTTGGAACTTACTAATTAATATCATTTTAATAAAAATATTATGTTGAATCTTTTAAAAATAGAATGGCTTAAAATTAAAAATTATGCTGCATTTAAAATCTTAGCTATTTTTTTTATCGCAGGTATATTATTGTCAAACTATATTGTATACTTAATAAATGATAAAATTGTATCTGCCAGTCCTATGGGAGAAATGTTGTCATTAAGCCCTTATAATTTTGATATGACATGGCAAACTACCAGTTATGTAACAGGTTTCTTATTATTATTACCTGCCATGATAATAATAATGTTACTTACAAACGAATATGCATTTCGTACAAATAGGCAAAATGTAATAGATGGTTGGAGCAGGCATGAATTTATAATTGTAAAGCTTATGTTAGCTTTTATAATAGCATTAGTAAGTACACTTTTTGTTTTTCTAACTGCATTGGGCTTTGGGCTTACCACTACAAGCACATTTTCTTTTGAAGGCATTTCTCATGTGGGTTACTTCTTTTTAAAAGCCGTTTCATACAATATGTTTGCGGTACTTATTTCTGTATTGGTTAAAAAAACAGGATTTGCAATAGGTATGTTTTTTATATACCTTGGTGCGGAAAATTCTGTTTCTTGGCTGCTTGAAATATTAGGCTTAAAAATGAAAGTAGACAAAACAGCAGATCTTGGTAATTTGGGAGATTATTTACCAATGAATGCTGCCGATGGGCTATTAACTTTTCCAAAAAATGCCTTAAAAGATATGGCTGTAGGCGCTATGCCTACTGCATATACAAACGTTGTACTAGGCTTTGCCCTAGCATATCTTTTTCTTTTTATTTGGTGGAGTAGGTATAAATATATGAAAGCTGACTTGTAAAAAATTTAGATTTTTTAAATCAATTTTTTAAATCAATTTTTTTGTTCAATATTTTTTACAGCTTCTTCAATACTTGGGTATAAATATTTATACCCAGCATTTACAATCTTTTCATTACTTACTGTTGTGCTTTTTAATATTTCAATACTTCTATCGCCTAAAATAATTTTGAGCATAAAAGTAGGTACGTGTATAGGGATAAAAAAATTACCTCTAGTAACATTTGCAATTTGTAAAGTAAGTACTTTGTTAGATACAGGCATTGCTGTTACTGCATTGTAGCTTCCATGCATACTGTCGTTTTCTAGTGCAAAAATAAACTGGTTGCATAAATCTTCAATGTGTATCCAACTTATTATTTGTTTGCCACTACCTAATATGGCTGCTATGCCAAACTTTAATGGCGTTTTAAATTCTTTATATGCACCACCATCTTTACTTAATACAATACCAATTCTAAGTTTGCATACTCTTATATTTAGCGCTGCAGCTGCTTCTACACTTTGCTCCCATAGCTTGCATGTATTGCCTAAGAAACCTTCTGCTGATTTTTCATCCTCTTTAAAAAAAAGACCATCTCCTTTATCTTCACCATACCAGCCAATGGCAGATGCGCTTACAATCGTTTTTACTTTATGCTCATTGTTTTTTAAAGCATCAATAATTAGCCCACTGCTTTTTGTTCTGCTATGTTCAATTTCTTTTTTATATTCATCTGTCCATTTTTTATCCATCACACCAGCTCCTGCTAAGTGTATTATTGCATCAACTTTTTTAATAGCTTCAATATCTATTTCACCTTTATTTATGTTCCATAAAGCATAGCTAATATTTTCACTTTCCTTTTTTTTACTTCTTGAAAGTACTATTACTTTGTAATCTAGTTTAACTAGTTTTTCAACCAATACTTTTCCTACTAAGCCATTACCACCAGTTACCAATATTGTTTTCATGTTTTTTTTACAAAGGTATTAAAGAAAACAGGTAGTTGCTGCTTTATAAAATGTATTGTATTTTTATTTGGGATACTATAATTGTTCACCATAATTAATTTTTAAAATGTACTCAAAAGAGCCTCAATACATTTGAAATTCGTATTTTTACTTATAATATTTATTTATGTACAAAATTGCCCCTGTCTTATTTTATTTTTTATGGTTTAATAGTAATATTTGCTTGGCACAAAATATTACGTATTCTACTATTGAAAAAGCAGATACAAAAAATACCAATTTTGAAATACTTGGAAAGTATGCTGATAATATTTTAATTTATAAAAATGCAAACAGAAATCATAAGCTAACCATTTATGATAAAGAAATGAAGATAAAAGAAAATATTAAGCTTGATTTTATTTCGGACAAAGCCTTTAACATAGACTTTATAAAGTACCCAGATTTTTTTTATGTGATATGGCAATTTGAAAAGGGAAGTACTACTTTTTGTAGAGCTGCACGAATGAATGTAAATGGTCAAGTGATAGGGTCTTTGTTGCATTTAGATTCTACTAAACTTGGATTTTTTTCAAACAAAGTTTATTACACCACCATTTGGAGCGAAGACAAAAAGAAAATTCTTATTTATAAAAAGCAATCTAAGTCTGAAAGTTTTACATTGGTTTCAAAAATATACGACGAAAACTTTGCCTTGCTAGATAGTATAAAAAATACTTTTGAGTTTAATAATGATAGAGAATCATTTACCGATTTGCAAATAAACAATGAGGGTACTCTAGCATTTTGTAAACTAAAGGAAAATGCAAGACAAGAATATATTAATACGGTAGAAGTGTATTTTAAAAAAATAAATTCACCAACTTTTTCCATTGTAGACTTAGGTTTAGAAAAACAACTCGTACAAGAACCTGTTTTAAAAGTAGATAATTTAAACAATGCTTTTTTATTAAATACTTTTTCGTATAAAAAAGCAAGGGGTAATGTAGACGGCTTGTTAAGCGCTAGTTTTAATAGTACAACCTTTTCATTATCAAAAAAGGTAGTAAATATTTTTGATGATTCTTTACGTGCAAAACTATCTGGGAAGCCAGACTGGAGAAACGCTTACGATAATTTTTTCTTAAAAAATATTATTTTAAAAAAAGATGGAGGCTTTATTTTAATAACAGAGGAGTATACAAAGCAAAGACGTTTTGCTGGCAATTTCGATGATAGATTAAATGGAGGCATGGGTGGTTTTGGGGGCTATAGTAGCGATTATTATTTCTACAATAGAGGTTATAACGGCTATTATAGGCCATTTGGTGAAACTTTAAATAGTAGGGATATTACTTATAATTATAACGATGTATTGCTTTATGGCTTCTCCAAAGATTTAAAACTTGATTGGACAAATGTTATAAATAAAACTACCAGTGATGTAGAAACTGATAACTTTCTTTCTTTTTCTAATATGAATGCAGGTGCTGAAGTTTATTTTCTCTTTTTACAAAAAGATAATAATAGACAAATTTTAAGTAATCATTCTTTACAAGCTACAGGTAATATTGTAAGAAATGCAACTTTAAAAAGTAGGGAAGTAGGTTACGAGTTTATGCCAAGGCTTGCAAGGCAAACAGGAGCAAGGCAAATGATAATGCCTTGTATGTTGAGAAACAATATTGCATTTGCAAAAATTGATTTTTAATTTTTATTTATAAATTATAATTTTAAAAAATAAAGTGACAGGAGTATTTAAAGCCAATAATCCAACAGGAAATTTTATCCTATTTATATATGCACTGGTATTAAAATTCCCAATGTTTATGCAACTTTCCGATCCTGCATTACAACCATTGGATGGTATTTTGTACAAGGCATTGCTAGAATTAATGGTTCCTATTGTAAAATTTGTTCCATTTATTTACAGTGTTCTATCTTTTGGTTTGCTTTTTATACAAGCATTAAGCATCAATAGAATTGTAAATACATTAAGATTACATAAACAGCCCAATTATCTTACGGGTATGAGTTATTTGCTCATCACTTCTTTATTTACAGATTGGTTTGTATTTTCTGCTCCTTTAATTGTAAATACACTTTTAGTATGGATATGGTCACGCTTATGTGGACTTTATAGTAATACCGCTGCAAAATCAACCATTTTTAATATCGGTTTAGTAACGGGCATAGCTTCTTTTATTTACTTTCCTTCTATAGCTTTTTTAATATTGGTAATGGTAGGAATTGCAATTGCAAGGCCTTTTAAAATACAAGAATGGATTGTTGGATTAATAGGGATAACGACACCTATTTATTTTTTTCTAACGTTTTTGTACTTAACCAATAAGTTTCATACCTATAGTTTTCCAGGCTTTCATTTTTCTCTTCCACATTTTTTTGGCAATAAATGGGCTTTTACTTCGTTGCTAATAGTTTTAATAGCAACCATTATTGGCGTATATTTTATAAATGCTAATATTAATAGACAAGTGGTACAAACAAGAAAAAGTTGGCAATTGCTTTTCTTGTATTTATTTGTAGCAATGTTGGTGCCATTTTTTAATGCTGCAATAAATTTTTCTTATTGGATTTTGTTAGCTGTTCCTTTATCGCCCATTATTGCAGCTGCATTTTTTTATCCCACAAAAAAAATATTTCCTTTAATACTTCATTGGAGTATGTTTGCAATTTTTATAATTCTAAATTTTATTATCAAATAAGATCCATTGTAATTTTTAGCGCTGCATATTATTATCACAATTTTTATTAGCTAACTTTGACCATGTTTTATTTTGTAAAAATTCCTTATTTAGTACAAAAATTATTCCCATCTTATGTTTGGAAAATGAATAGTTCTAAAAAGGAAATTTTTTTAACTTTTGATGATGGTCCACATCCTGTGCATACCATTTTTGTACTCGATGAATTGAAAAAATACAATGCGAAAGCTACTTTTTTTTGCATTGGAAAAAATGTACAATTGTATCCACAAGTTTATAAAAGAATTATTGATGATGGGCATGCAATTGGCAACCATACATACAATCATATAAAAGGCGCCAAATGTAGCAATGATGTGTATTTGAAAGATATAGAAGACGCTTCAAAATGTATAGATGCAAAGCTTTTTAGACCACCTTATGGCCGTATTAAAAACAGTCAAGCTAAATTAATTTTTAAATTGAAAGAAGGCTACAAAATAATTATGTGGACGGTACTTAGTGGTGATTTTGATGAGGCTATTACAAAAGAAAAATGCTTGAACAATGTATTAAAAAATACAATAGCAGGAGATATTATAGTATTTCATGATAGTGAAAAGGCAGCAGCAAAAATGAAATTTGCACTACCACAACTTTTACAAAAATTTAATGAAATAGGGTTTGAGTTTTCAAAAATTGCTTTTTAATAAAATGGGCCAAGGTAGAAACCTTAGCCCTTTTTTAATCCGTACCCTATGAAAACTTTGCACAAATTACAGTACTTTTTACTTAAAACAATATTTATTTTACCAATTTTTAAAACTAATTTTCAATAATACTTTAACCAATACATTTTCAAATAATTATAGAATGATAGATACACATTGCCATTTGTACACAACAGCGTTTAAAGAAGATATTGATGCAGTTATTAAAAATGCAACACTAGCAAAGGTTTCAAAATTTTACCTTCCTGCTATAGATAGTGAGCATATTGAAAGTATGTTAGCTTTATCAAATAAATTTCCTTTGCAATGCTTTCCTATGGCAGGTTTACACCCATGCTCTGTAAAAGAAAATTTTGAAGAAGAACTGGAGCAAGTAAAAACAATGTTAAAAAAAAATAAAATTTATGGAATTGGTGAAACAGGGCTAGATTTTTATTGGGATAAAACTTTTATACCACAACAATATAAATCTTTAGAAATGCAAATTGAATTTGCTTTGGAGCATAACTTACCACTTATATTACATACACGTAATGCTTTGCAAGAAACGATAGAAGTAATAAAAAAATACAAACATACCGAATTGCGTGGCATTTTTCATTGCTTTGGAGGCTCCATAGAGCAGGCAAAAGAAATTATAAAAACAGGTTTTTATATGGGTATTGGAGGTGTGCTTACGTATAAAAATGCTGGTCTTGCAGAAGTACTAAAACATATAGATATGCAACACCTAGTTTTAGAAACAGATGCACCTTATCTTACACCAGTTCCATTTAGAGGAAAAAGAAATGAAAGCAGCTATTTAAAATATGTTGCTGAAAAAATTGCCGAAGTAAAAAATATAGATGTAGAAGAAGTTGAAAATGTAACAACATTTAATGCTGAAAAAATATTCGGTGTATAGTTTTTGAAAGTGTACTTTTGCCATCCAATAAAAATAGAGAGGTGTCCGAGTGGTTGAAGGAGCACGCCTGGAAAGTGTGTATACGGCAACGTATCGAGGGTTCGAATCCCTTCCTCTCTGCAAATTTTTAGAAAAATTATTCGCTTTTATTTTTAAGAGTAAGGGATCTTTTATATAGGGCTAACAAATTACTTAGATGGCGTTATAAGTAAGTATAATGAATATTTGTATAAATACCTTCTTCAAAAACCATATAGGTATTCGTATATATTAATTGTATGTTTTTTGGAGCAATCATGCCATTACCAAAACCCATTACTCTATCACCTTTTCCATTGCCATTCCCCTCGATCCTTTTATTAAAATAGTACTATCTTTTATTTTCTCATGCTTGTACCATTCAGCCACTTCAATAGATGTGGTAAAATGTAAAATATTTTTAGGTATATTGGTATAGTCTTTACCTGCCAATATTATTTTCTCCCATTTGTATTGTTGCAACAAATTTATAATACCAGTATGCTCTGGTATACTTTCTTCACCTAACTCCATCATTGCTCCTAGTATCACAATTTTATTTTGCCCACTCATTTTTGCAAAATTTTCTATAGCAGCTTTCATGCTACTTGGGTTTGCATTATATGCATCAAGCAATATGGTGTTACTGTCTTTTTGTATTATTTGTGAGCGACTATTTGATGGCACATAATTTTCAATTGCATGTTTTATTTTTTCATCAGGCACGCCAAAAGTTTTGCCAATACAAACAGCGCTTAGTACATTAGATAAATTATAATTACCTGCAAGCTTTGTTTTTATGATATCAATATTTGCACCACTTGTAATATTTACTTCTAAAAAATGTTCATCGGCTTTTATAGTACCAGTTACACTTGCATTAGTAGTGCCATAAGTTATTTTATGTTGTACAGCTTTGCTCATTTCTATTAAATAATCATAATCATTATTTATAAAAATGGTGCCATTGTTAGCAGCTATAAACGTATAAAGTTCACCCTTGCCTTTTCTCACTCCTTCTATACCACCAAAACCTTCTAGGTGCGCCTTTCCACAATTGTTTATTAGCCCATGCGTAGGCAAAGTGTAAGTACAATAACTTTCTATTTCTTTTTGATGATTGGCTCCCATTTCTATCACCGCTATATCTGCATCTTTTTTTATAGATAGAATGGTAAGCGGTACTCCAATATGGTTGTTTAAATTTCCTTGTGTGCTGTATGTTTTTAAATGGCTGTTTAAAACAACATATACAAGTTCTTTTGTAGTTGTTTTTCCATTGCTGCCTGTAATTGCTATAAAGGGAATATTAAATTGCTCTCTATGATATTTTGCTAGTGCTTGTAATGTTGTAAGCACATCTGCTACGTAAATAATTTTATCACTCTCAAATACTGTCTTTTCATCGCATATACAAAATGCTGCACCCAGTTCCAATGCTTTTTCTGCATATTCATTTCCATTAAAGTTTGGGCCTTTAAGTGCAAAAAACAAATCTCCTTTTTTTACTTTTCTAGTGTCTGTAACTGCTGAAGAATTAGCTTCAAAAATTTTGTATAATGTTTCAATATGCATGTTGCAAAAATAAGTGCTTATGTTTATCCTTAAAAATTGATTTCAATTATTTTTAGTCATAAAAAAACCCTTTCAATTTGAAAGGGCTTTTATTATAATTTTATTTTTTCTTCTTTTGTTTTCTAGATGGGAAATTGTTACCATCTTTAAAGCCTGGTCCTTCTGGTGGTCCAAGATATGTTTGTGCACATCTAAAACCAACCGTGCTTGCAGCTTGTGTTTCTTGCATAAACCTACGAGCACCTGGCGATAACCAATAAGCTCTATCATTCCAGCTTCCACCTTTAATAACCCTAGATTGGTCATTTATTAAAGAAGTGGTACCATAGCCATAAAAAACTTGACTTGCAGAATCACCATCTAAATAATTTATAACATTATTTTTTTGGTAGTTGGCCCTATTTTTTACATCTTCATCAGATACTTCAGCTCTTTTCAAACGACCCATACTATCTCTTTCCATTTCACCCGATGCGTTCTTAAATATCTTATCAAATTTATTACCACGAAAGTAGTTAAAATCTTGACCATCTACAGATGTCATTGGTCTGTATACATCACCTACCCACTCACTTACATTACCACTCATATTGTACAAACCAAATGCATTAGGGTAAAAAGATTTAATATCGGTTGGTATAGCACCACGATCATTCAATCCACCTGCAATACCCATATTATCTCCACTACCTCTTTTAAAGTTAGCTAAGAATTTTCCTTGCCAGCTACCTCTACGATTGTCTCTTAAACCATTTGGGTTTTTAGACCATGAGTATATTTGCTGGTTGTTACGATTCTCTTCACCACTTTGTTTTTCTTTTTTTCTTGGGTTAGGATTTTGATCTAATAAACCATAAGCAGCATATTCCCACTCAGCTTCTGTTGGTAAACGATAACCCATATTAAGAATACCATCTTCCATTTTTACAATATTACGTGGCTTACCATTTATATCTTTAAGACCAGAACCCTTTGGCTTCAATTTTTTCATATTCACCAAGTCAGGGTTTGCTAAATATGATTCAGTATTAAAAGAACCTTCTGCTCCTCCACCTTTCATTTCTTTTTTTGCAGCATCTTTACCTAAAAATCCTTTCTTTATTAATAGCAATTCATTTACTCTGTCTGTTCTCCAAGTACAAAAATCGTGTGCTTGCTGCCAGCTTACTCCTACTACAGGGTAAAAATTATATGATGGATAACGGAAATAGTACTCAACATAAGGTTCATTGTAGGCAAGTTCTTCTCTCCAAACCAATGTATCGGGCAATGCTTTGTTAATTATAGCAGTATCACTACTAAATGTATTGTCTAACCAATATAAGTATTCACGGTAATGTACATTTCCTACTTCAGTTTCATCTATAAAGAAAGAAGGCACAGTTACTCTACGAGGCACATTGTTCCAATCTCCCATTACATCTTCATCTTTAGCTCCCATTACAAACGATCCTCCTTGTACAAAGGTTAAACCTGGGCCAGCTTTAGGATATTTTACTTTAGCTACATAAAAATTACCCATATTTTTATCACCGTACTTCCAACCGGTCATACTTGAGTTTGATTTGTTACTACCTCCGCCTTTATTACACGCAGATAGGGTTACGGCTGCTGCAGATACAAGTAGAAATGCTTTTGAAAATGATTTTATCATAATTTGCTGTCTTTTACAGATTATTGAACGAAAAAAAAGAAATCTTATTGTTCAAGTCACATAATAAGTGACGAGGTGCGAATATAGAATTTTTTAAGCTAAAAATAGGAAGCCTTCCTCAATTTTAGCATTTCTATAAGAAATTTTTTTTTCTTTAAGGCAGCGTTTATAGTTAAAAAAGTATCTCTTTAAATAAATTTTATACTTTTATATACTATAATTCCAAAATTTTAGTTATAGATATTGAAAAAAGAAATAAAAAATTTGTTAGTAAGAAATAAAAATATATATATTTGACTAATATTTTGTTTTTCTTTAACAATTTTTTATAAATTGCACTCAGTTAAATACAAACGGAAATAATTTAATCATTAAAATTAAAAGCTTATAGAGGTCAAGTCTACCTAACCAAGACAATTTCAACGCATGAAAAAAGTAACTTTGAAGCTAGCTGCCATATTGATGTTTATAGGAGCAGCAACTACTACGAATGGACAAACAACAACTGACAAAATTAATGTGGTTACTACTGCAGTGCCTATGTTACGTATAACACCTGATGCTCGTGCTACAGGTATGGGAGAAACTGGTATAGCAACAAGTGCAGATGCCTACTCAAGTTTTTGGAACCTAGGTAAAACAGCTTTCGCATCTAAGAAGAGTTCTGTAGGTCTAACTTATACTCCTTGGTTAAGCGATCTTAATTTAAAAGATGTTTACTTAGCTTCTGTATCTGGTTATTACAAACTAGATGACTTACAAGCAATATCTGGCGGTTTAAGATATTTTAGCTTAGGCGATATTCAATTTACTGATCAAAATGGTAACCCGTTAGGTAGCAATCGTCCTCGTGAGTTTGCTATTGAAGGTGGATACTCTAGAAAATTAAGTACTAAAAATGGCCTCGGTATTGGTTTACGCTACATTAGCTCTAACCTAGCAAGTGGTCCTTTTAATGGTGTTACTTATAAGAAAGGAAGTGCAGTAGCAGCAGATCTTCATTTTTACCACAATGGTGCTAAAGAAAATGGTGAAGGTTTAAACTATGGTGCAACTTTAAGTAACCTTGGTTCTAAAATCTCTTATACAGATGATAACAACCAAAGAGACTTTATTCCTGCAAACCTTGGTTTAGGTACTGCATATACTAAAGTATTTGATGCAGATAGCAAATTAACTTTTGCGTTAGATATCAATAAATTATTGGTGCCTACACCTGGTAATGATTCTGCTTCTATAGCTGATTATCGTAAAACTGGTGTTGTAAGTAGCTGGATGAAAGGACTTACAGTAGCTCCAGGCGGTGGATCTGAGAAGTTAAAAGAATTTACTGTTGCTTTAGGTGGTGAATATTGGTACAAAGATCAATTTGCTTTCCGTGCTGGTTACTTTATGGAGAATAAATTGAAAGGTGCTCGTACTTATGCTACAGTAGGTGCTGGATTAAAATATAGCTCTCTTGGAATAAACATTGCTTATGTTTTCTCTTCTGGTGCTGGTGTTAATCGCAATCCTTTATCAAATACTTTACGCTTTGGTTTAGCTTTTGATTTAGATAAAGCTGCTAAATAATAAAATCATAATTTTAACAAAAAGCGTTCCTACAATGGAACGCTTTTTTTATGTAGTCTTATTAACGCATCTTTGCTTCAAATTTTTTTATTATGTCTTTTAGAATAGGAACAGGTATAGACTTTCATCAGTTGGTAGAAGGTAGGGATTTATGGATTGGTGGGGTGAAAATACCGCATACAAAAGGAGCACTGGGACACAGTGATGCAGATGTTTTATTACATGCGATATGTGATGCTATGCTGGGTGCATTGTGCCTTGGCGATATTGGCAAACATTTTCCCGATACTGATATATCATTGAAAAATATAGATAGTAAAATTTTATTGGCAAAAACATACACCCTAATAAAAGAAAAAGAATATAAAATAATAAATATTGATAGCACACTTTGTTTGGAAAAACCCAAAGTAATGCCTTATGCCGAAGCTATGCAAAAAGTAATAGCAGCTATTTTAAATATTGAAACAACAGATATTTCAATAAAAGCAACCACTACAGAAAAAATGGGATTTGCAGGGAGAGAAGAAGGATTATTTGCCAATGCTACCGTATTATTGCAGAAAATATAATTTTTTATGAACGTAATTATTAAAGTTGTAAATACATCTAACAATGAAATGCCGCATTATGCAACTGCTGGTGCGGCTGGTATGGACATAAGAGCAAATATTACTGAACCTATTGAGCTTGCTCCACTGCAAAGACAATTAATACCAACAGGTATTTTTATGGAAATACCTACGGGCTACGAAGTGCAAATACGACCAAGGAGTGGGCTAGCATTTAAAAATGGTATTACTTGCTTAAATACACCTGGCACTATTGATAGTGATTATAGAGGAGAGTTAAAAGTATTGCTAATAAACCTTAGCAATGAAATACAAACTATAAATAATGCGGATAGAATAGCTCAATTAATTGTAGCAAAAGTAGAAATAGCAACATTGGAATTGGTAAATGAATTAACAGAAACTGTAAGGGCTGCTGGTGGTTTTGGTCATACAGGTTTATAAAAAATATACAATGAATTTATTTAAAATTTTATTGGCTTTACTCATTGCTACATCAGTTGTACAATGCAGATCTGGTAAAGCAATATCTAAAGCTATTAGTACAAGGGATACAACTTTGCAAGTAAAAACAAAAAATGTTGCAGATTCTATATTGCTTATAAATGAAACAAAATCTATTTTACAAAAAGCTAATATTAATTTTAAAACTTTTTCTGCAAAAATAAAAATGGACATAGAGACAAGTAAAGAAAAAGTACCTGATCTAATTGCAAATGTCCGTATTTTAAAAGATAGCATTATTTGGGTTTCAGTTTCTGCTTCCATTTTTAATTATGAAGTAGCCAGATTATTCATAACAAAAGACAGTGTAATTTTTGTAAATAAAAAAGATAAAGAAGTAAGTTATAGATCCATCGATTATTTGCAAGAATTAACTGATATTCCTTTTGATTTAAAAGAGCTTCAAAATTTATTAGTAGGCAATCCAATTTTTTTTAATGAAAAAAATATGACTGTAAAAAAGTTTGAAAAATTGTTATTGGTGGCTTCTGCAGGAGCAGATTTTAAATCGTTAACAACTTTAAGCCTACCACAAAATTTATTGCAACATTGCAAATTAGATGATGTAGATGTAATGCAAAACCGAACGGCAGATGTAACCTATGATGATTATAGTAACGAGAACGGTATTGCTTTTGCTACAAGAAGGCAAATTGTAGCATCTGAAAAAAACAAGTTAACCATACGTATGAACTATAAGCAATATGAGTTTAACAAAGAATTATCTGTTTCTTTTAACGTTCCAAAAAGCTATAAAAAGAAATAATCCTTATTTTTAAGGCTTAGAAAAATTTTTCTATTTCAATGTGATGATGTGTTCATTGCCTTTTTTGTACTAACTAACCATAAAGACTATGATGAGAGTAACTTTTTTATTAGCATTTTTTTTTACAATATCTAATTTAGCATATACCCAACAAACAAGGGAGGAGCTTGAGCGCCAACGCCGAGAACTTAATAAAGAACTTGCAGAAAGTCAAAAGCTATTGAACAATGTAAATGCTGAAACAAAAAATGGACTTAC
>JAYVID010000005.1:0-3502 GCA_043770525.1 Ferruginibacter sp. | reverse complement strand
GCATTGTTTCTTTGTTGAACATTTGCTCGGGCTATTCTCTCCAATCTTTTTTGCCTCAAAGGCAGGCAAAAAAGGATTTCCGCTTCTATCCCGCCGCTTGTCAACATAAAATCTTTTTTCATCTTTTATCGAAGCAAGCAATACGAATGTTTGCACATTTTTTTTACGAATTATAAAAAAAATAAGCCCTTGAATTTAAAAAATCTTATCTCTTAAATCTAACATCTTAATTCTTATATCTATCTTTGCCCCATGACCAATGTAAGAGTACGTTTTGCCCCAAGTCCCACTGGAGGGTTACATTTAGGCGGAGTAAGAACTGTTTTGTTTAATTATTTATTTGCAAAAAAAAATAATGGAAAATTTATACTTCGTATAGAAGATACAGACCAAACTAGATTTGTGCAGGGGGCAGAAGAATATATTTTTGACTGCCTAAACTGGTGTGGTATAAATGCAGATGAAAGTGTAATAGACGGAGGTGATTATGCACCTTACCGCCAAAGTGAGCGTAAAGAAATGTACAAAGAGTATGCAGAAAAATTAATAGCCGATGGACATGCTTATTATGCTTTTGATACTGTAGAAGAAATAGAAGCAATGCGTGAAAAACGAAAGGCAGAAGGTAGTAGTAGTT
This sequence comes from Ferruginibacter sp., assembly GCA_043770525.1. Taxonomy (GTDB): domain Bacteria; phylum Bacteroidota; class Bacteroidia; order Chitinophagales; family Chitinophagaceae; genus Ferruginibacter. Next base: position 2,865 of record JAYVID010000005.1, on the reverse strand, counting down.
TGCAGTATGACGCAGGTGTACGTTTGAAAATGAAAAACTCTTTAAGCTTAATGTCAGCTGAAACGCAAGCATTGATGGACGCAAATACGCCTTATGTAGTACGTATAAAAGTAAATGCAAACGAAAGCATTTCATTTACTGATATGATAAGAGGTGAAATAGATTTTGATACCAATACGGTAGATGATAAAGTTTTATTAAAAGCAGATGGTATGCCTACTTATCATTTGGCTGTGGTAGTAGATGATTTCTTAATGAAAATAAGCCATGCATTTAGAGGAGAAGAATGGTTGCCTAGTGCACCTGTACATATTTTATTGTGGAAACATTTATTTGGTTTAGATGCTATGCCACAGTGGGCGCATCTTCCATTAATATTAAAGCCGGATGGCAATGGTAAACTAAGCAAGCGTGATGGGGACAGATTGGGTTTTCCTGTATATGCTATGGATTGGACAGACCCTAAAACGAATGAAGTAACAAAAGGATTTAAAGAACTTGGTTTTTTGCCAGAGGCATTTTTAAACATGCTTGCTATGCTAGGTTGGAACCCAGGCACGGAGCAAGAAGTTTTTACAATAGAAGAAATGATCAATGCTTTTAGTATAGATCGTGTAAACAAAGCGGGAGCAAAATTTGATTTTGAAAAAGCAAAATGGTTTAACCAACAGTGGATTCAAAAACTACCAGTTTCTAGTTATAGCTTACGAGTAAAACAATATTTTGCTGATAAAGAGATAAATATTACTGATGATGTTTATTTTGAAAATGTATTAGAGTTGGTAAAAGAACGTTGTACTTTGCTCACCGATTTTTTTGAACAAGCTGGTTATTTTTTTAAAGCACCTACTACATGGGATGTGGATGCAGTAAAACCTAAATGGAATGATGAAAAGAATAATTTCTTTGTAGATTTTATAGAAATAATAAAAAAGCAAGAAACCTTTACTGCTGCAGAGCTAGAAGTTTCTTTTAAAGCACTAGCCGCAGAAAAAAATATTAAACCAGGCGAATTACAATTGCCCATGCGCATAATGCTTGTGGGAGCTAAGTTTGGGCCTGGGGTTTTTGATATAGCAGCAAAAATAGGAATTGCAGAAACGATTCAAAGAATAGAAACAGCTTTGCCACTTTTTTTATAATAAAAAAGCAGCTTTTTGCGTTATATATTACCAAATACGAATATTTATGATTATTTACGGCACCAATAGCTATGTTTTAAAAAAATTTACGCCCACCGAACTAGGTTTATACACAGGCGGATATGAGCAATTTACTTTTCAAAAAATACAAAAGTATTTTCATCTTTATTGGATACCGCTTATCCCTACAGGAACTGAGTTTGTATTTTCAAGGCCAGGGAGTTCAGAAAAATACATAGCTCCAGATAATATTAGGCAATTAATGCAATCTGCAGGTATACCTTGGTGGAAACATTTAGGAGGTTTTGCTTTGCCAATTTTAGCAATGCTAGGCTTTGGTGCATACAATGCATCTGAGTCGATGGATCGTGCACGTTATGAAAAAGAATCGTTGGCACAAAAAACAGAAGTTAAAAAAATGGCTTCTGATACTGCAAACCAAAAACAATATGCAAGAAAAGTAAACAGTGTTTATCAATTGGTTTTAAAAAATTACGAAGAGCATACAGAAAAATTTTCTAAAATCGATACTTCATTATCTAAAATAATGATGCTTATGCTTAATGCAAGAATGAGCATAACGGATACTACTACCAATTTTACAGATAGTAATACTTTTTTTTACCACCATATTTTTGATAATTACATTTATAATGATAAAAATGAAGTAAACCTAGAAAATGTAGATGTTGAATGGAATAGTAATGGTGTAAGTAGAGATATTTGTGATTGGTATAAAACAGGAATGCCTAAAGAATCGGTAGAAAGGTTTTATCCATCTAGTTTTGTAGCTGCAAACAATATAATAAAAAATAAAAAGTTTTTAGCGGTAATAAGGGTAAATGGTATTGCAACTCCTAAAGTATTGACTGAGGCAGTTGCAAAAAGAAACTTAAAGAGTTATAATAAAAAAGAAAATGCAGCTTCTCCTGCTTTTGAAACTGGATTTGCGACAGCTAATGTGTATATGTATGATTTAGAAACAAGAAATCAGATGTATCAATTTAAAGTATTTGCACATAATAGTGAAACAATAAATACTTATGGCTCTAGAGATGAAAATATAAGTAATAAGCTCGAAAGAAATTTATACAGCGATTTAGGAAATAATTTAATAAATGAAACAAAATATGCTTTAAGAATTATGCAACGTAAAACAGTTGAATAAACTGTTTTACGTTGCTGGTTTTAGCAGTTGCTTATTCTATTAAAATTACTTTTACAAATTGTTTACCTTTAGTGATTGTATTTTTATTTATTCCTAAAAGAATTCGCAATAGAATCTATATTTTACTTTTTCTTTTTTTTGGAAAGCCTTTTGTAAGCTGCCCAAATAAGTGCTGCAATCAATGCTACTCCCCATAGTTTTGATAAAAAAACGATTAAGAATACCAATATTTTCCATCCATAAATCAGTCCTTCTAATAATTTATAACCCAACCCAATCTGATACTTATCTATAATTTTTTCGTTAAAAACTATATTTCTATTTATACCTTGGCGTTGATAAATTAATAAATTTACAGTGCTAAATTTTATTTGGTCGTTGTGAGATAGTTTTGCCAGATTTGCATCATCAATTTTTTCCTGTTGGCTTAGTATGGTTTCTTCTGCAAAAGTAGTTTCTTGTAGTACCTTAGTATTTTTATCTATATCATTACTAAGCCTGTTATTATTTTTTGTATTGCGTATTTGGATTAAATTATTGCTCAATAATTGTAAG
>JAYVID010000004.1:0-4245 GCA_043770525.1 Ferruginibacter sp. | reverse complement strand
TTAAAAATCAACAGGGGAAAACATTTTACGACAAGTTGACTTTTATTTATCTTGAAATGCCAAATTTCAAGCTTACAGAAAACCAACTTGAAACTCGTTTGCACAAATGGCTTTATTTTATAAAACACTTAGAAGATTTTCAAACAATTCCTACAATAATTGCTGACAAAGTATTTAACCAAGCTTTTGAAAAAGCAGAGCTTGCTAAGTTTGGACAGAAAGATTTGTATGATTACGAAATGAATTTAAAAATTTACAGAGATTATAAAAATACCGTTGACTATGCATTTGATGAGGGAAAACTTGAAGGAAAACTTGAGGGGAAACTTGAGGGAAAACTTGAGGGGAGACTTGAGGGAAAACTTGAAACTGCTAAATCACTTAAAAAATTAGGGGTTTCTTTGGAAACAATTATTGAAGCAACAGGAATAACGAAAGCAGCAATAGAAAAACTCTAAAAAATGCTATTCTAGCAATTTATTCTTCATTGCAAAATAAACCAAGCCTACAGAGTTTTTTACATTAAAACGCTCCATAAGCCTTTCTTTTATGGCTTCTACAGTGCGGTTGCTGATGTGTAGTTTTTGTGCTATTTCAGAAGCAGTGTACTCTAATGCTACCAAAGAAAGTACTTCTTTTTCTTTGTCGGTTATTACAATCTCGTTATTGAGCGATGGCGTAAATTTTTGTTTATTGGAACTTCGTCTTATTAAAATTCTGTTTATAAGCGGGGTAAGGTAAAAGCCAGATTTGGTTACTTCATTAATGGCTTTGTATATTTCTGCGGGCTCTGTATTTTTTACCAAATAGCCTGCTGCACCGCATTCCATAAGGTTTTGTATAAAACGTTCGTCTTCATACATGGTAAGTATTATAACCCTTACGGTAGGGTGTTTTACAGTAACTATTTTAGTTACATCTATACCATCTTTTATAGGCATTTTAAGATCACACAATACAATATCTGGATTGTGCAGTGGTATTTGGTTTAATAAATCTTCTCCATTGTTTGCCTCTAGCACAAAATTAAGATTGCTATACTGCCGCATAGAAGAAATAATGCCTCTGCGAAATATTTTATGATCGTCTGCTAAAGCTATTTTAATTTGTGATAACATTCTAATGTGCTAATGTGCTAATATGCTAATGTGCTAATATGACAATAAATAAATTTAAAACTTTCCAAAAAAATACAGAGTCCACAAATTAAAAAAACCTTCAACTTGAAACCTTCAACCTTGAACCTTCAACTACGCTTCAATCTTCGAGATTTCCTCCCCCTTCGGGGGAGATAGAGGGGGCTCCTCAACCTTTCGCATTTTTCGATTTTTTAGAACTCTTATCCAACTCCAGTGTTACCCCTTCTTTTGGAAGCTCTAATGTAATTTTATAAAAAGTTCTGGTATGGTCTATTTCAAATTCTATTTTGCCACCAAGCACTCGCATGCGACTGTCAATATTTCTTAAGCCTAGCCCCCTGCTAGAAAAAGTAAGGTCTTCAAATTGTGCTTGTGTAATGCCTGTACCATCATGATTTATACGAATAAATATTTTAGTTTCGTTTGCATTTTGTACAAGGTTTATAAACCCTGCATGGCTGTGTTTCAAAATATTATTTACCAGCTCTTGTATAACCCTAAAGCAGAGCATTTCGTTTTCTGGTGTAAGCCTATCATCATAATCGTGAAAGCGGGAAGTAGATTTTATAACCCCGCTGCCATTTATTTTTTGAAACAAATCGGAGCAAGCACTCTCCAGCCCAAAATTTTTGAGGGTAGGTGGCATAAGCTTGTGGCTTATGTTTCTTATTAGCCCAATGGCTTCGTCTATTATTTGCTTGGCACTGTATATAGCTTGCAGCTGCTCGCCTTTGGGTTGGTTTACAAAGTTGTCATTAAGGTACAGGCGCACAGTAGCAAGCAGTGGGCCTGCATCGTCGTGTAGGTCTGCAGCTATGCGGTTGCGCTCCTCCTCTTGAAACCTTATGCTGGCCTTAAGCAAAGCATTTTGTTTTTCTTCTTCTATTCGTTTTATGGTTAAATCAAACTTAAGGGTATTGCGCTGGTTAAGCAATGCAATAGCTACAACCACAAAAGTGAGGGCAAGCATTACGCTACTGCCCAATACTACAGGGTTGATGCCAAAAATATTTTGTGTTTGTAAAAAATACATTGGCTTAGGCGTTCGGGTTCAGTCTTGTGGTTAAGGGAATATCACCATCTAGGTTAAGGCCATCGGGTATTTTTATGATGGTTTCGTTTGTTTCGTTACGTTCATGAGCAAGCCATGCAAGGGCTAAAACAATGTCTTTGGTTATAGATACAATTGTATAAACAGTTTTCATACTAGCTATTTGTTGAACGTCTTTAGTGGACATGATAAATAGTAAATAAAAGAAATTACCAGAAAAATAAATGAATAAACCTACACACAACCAAAAACTAATTGTTTTGTAAAGCGCATGCTTGCTTACAAAACTCATTTTTTCAAAAAAGTAATAAATTAAAAAAATGAGGCAAAGGATAAAAGAAATAATAGCAGGCATATTGTTGAACCCTACAGAATTTGCTTTAAAATAATCGTACAATGCAAAAGCCCAAAATGGAATGATAGAAAATATGGAAATGTATTTTATTATTTTGCTTCTAAATAAACAAGCAAAATAAACTGCGATGCAAGTATACTCTACACCTAAATAACACTTTACAAGTGATATATAAATGGCCATAGATTTTAGGATAAGTAAAGAGTATAAACTTAGAATTACAAAAATGGCTAGGAAGAATGTATAAATAAAAAATACCTTTAGGTAATTTGCTTTAATTTTTTTCAAAAAAATTAAAGCAAATACTAAAGGTAATAATTCGAAAATGAAAGTAATTAATGTAGATGTTTCCAGAAACTTAAGTTTTTTCAAATATAAGTGTAAAATAAAACAATTACAACAAATCATTCAACATTTCCAAAGCACTTAAAATACCGTTGACTAAAATTAGCATGTAAATAAATTTTTTTGGTTAAAAAATCAGAGATTGTAAATATCCATCAATACGTATATTTACGCAATAGATTATTTTAAAATACGTATTTATACTTAAATGTTAAAATATTGTTTATAAGTATATTAAAGTTAAAATAATCCTTTCTTATCATTATCTGTGATAGCAAATATACTATCATTTACCGTAATTTTACTATATTGCATGCGTAAGATTACTTACGTTTTGGGAATAGTTATACACATTTTTTACAAATAGTGGATATTTTGTTGCTCTAAAAAGTATAAAAATGGGGAGAAACTGGGTTTTCGGTAATAATTTGTGCCGTTGAGGTTTCAAAAAGAGCGGTAACCTATATTATAAGATAAATACAACTTGCTGCTTTTTTAGAGGAGAAATACAAAACAATAGTGCAAATTTTAGCAATTGAAGGCTAAAAAAGTAGGTGGTAATAGAAATTTTTTAAGATAAAACTACATGACAGAACTTATAAAAATAGCAATAGCAGACGACCACAAAATTTTTAGAGACGGTATAAAAATGTCATTGGCCGATAAGGTAGATTTAAAAATGCTATGGGAGGCAGAAGATGGAAAAGAAATGATGCACAAAATAGCGGTAAAAAAACCCGATGTATTGTTGATGGATATTCGCATGCCAGAAATAGATGGTATTAATGCATTGCAAATACTGCGTAAAGAATATGGTAGTGTAAAAATAATTGTACTTACCATGTACGACGATGAGCAAATGGTAAATAAAATGATGGAAATGGGTGCCAATGCATACCTTACCAAAACCACCGATCCTCAAGAAATTTACGAAGCTATTTTAACCTGTGTAAATGAAGATTTTTATTTTAACGACCTTGTAAACAAAGCCCTCCTTGGCAAACTACAGCTAAAGAAAAACCAACGCCAAAATAATATAAAAGAAATACCCGTAACCTTTAGCGAAAAAGAAATAAGAATAATACAACTATTGGCAGAGGATATGAGTACGGACGATATATCTAAAGTAATTTTTTTAAGCCCACGTACGATAGAGAGTATACGCCAAGGCTTAAAAACAAAGGCTGATGTAAAAACCATAGCAGGGCTGGTGATGTATGCAGTGAGGAATGGGTTGATAGAGTAGGGGGAGTTGTTCAAGGTTCAAGGTTCAAGGTTCAAGGTTCAAGGTTCAAGGTTCAAGGTTCAAGGTTCAAGGTTCAAGGTTCAAGGTTCAATGTTCAAGGTTCAAGGTT
>JAYVID010000003.1:0-11706 GCA_043770525.1 Ferruginibacter sp. | reverse complement strand
ATTACACTACCGCCAATACCGCCAAACAAACCTGTTAAAAAACGAGCAGCTAATAATTGATGATAGCTTTGCGATAGTCCACATAAGAATGTACCGATTGTAAATCCTGCATACACAATCATCAATACTTTTTTTCTGTCAAACCTATCTACAAAAGCTAGGCAAGCCATGGCACTTATAAATGCGCCAATACTAAATACCGAAACGATTCTACTAAACTGAGTGCTATCTATTCCCCAAAGTTTTTTTAACACAGGCCCGAGCGGCATTACAATCATAAAGTCTACAATATTTGTAAACTGTACAAGTGCAAGTATAAATAGTAGGATTAATTCTTTTCTTTTCATGTAAAATTTTAATATGCAATTTATTTTTTGCCGAGAAGACGGGAAGGCGTTTTATTAAAAAGAAGTCGGGAAAGAAAATGCTTCGCATTTTATCGAAAGTTTATACTTCTAGTAAAACGAACTCATATTCAACTTTTCTATTAACCAATAGCAATTTTAATAAGTCGTTGTAAGGTTTAGAGCTTTTAACTAAAAAGAACTACCCAATCAACTAAAAAACAGATTCAACCCTTCAAACAACATTCAACAACATTCAGCTTTGCTCTAGCTCACCCCACTTCCATTCCCCACAACATTATTTGGAGCAACAAAATGCAATTTACCATCAGCATCTTCTGCCATTAATATCATACCATTGCTTTCTATACCACGCATTTTTCTTGGAGCAAGGTTTGCAACCACCACTACTTGTTTGCCCACAATAGCAGCAGCCTCAAAGTGAAGAGCTATGCCACTTACAATCGTTCTCACTTCAAAACCCAAATCAACTTCTAGCTTTAAAAGTTTGTCCGCTTTCTCCACTTTTTCTGCACTTACAATTGTACCTACTTTCAAATCTATTTTTGCAAAATCGTCGAAGGCAATAGCCTCCCTCGCCTCCCTAAATCCCTCCACAGGAGGGACTTTAGTCCCCAATACTTTAGAGTCTGTTTTTAAATTTGAAGTATCGCCTGTCGTCTGTTGTCCGTTGTCTGCTGTCTTCATTCTTGCACTTTTAATTTTCAATTTTTCAATTTGCTCCGCTACTTCTGTATCTTCTATTTTTCTAAACAATAATTCAGGTGGTCTTAGTGAGTAGCCAACACTTAATAATTTTGTACTACCAGCATTTTCCCAATCAAGCATTTTATCTACGGTCTTCATTAGCACACACATTCTCTTTGCAGCATTTGGTAAAAATGGATTTATAAAAATAGCAAGGTTGGCAACAAGTTGCAAACAAATGTGCATACAATTATCAATCTGCTGCTGTGGAGTTCCAGCCTCCCTAAATCCCTCCACAGGAGGAACTTTAGAGCCTATAATATTTTGAGCATTTGCATTTTCGTTTAGGGTTTGCAAAGTCCCCCCTTCGGGGGGATTTAGGGGGGCAATCCTTTTCGCAACTATCCACGGCTCCTTATCCTGCATGTATTTATTCCCTTTTCTTGCAAGGTCTATCACGGCAGTTTGTGCATCTCTAAATTTATATCCTTCAATATTTTTTTCAATTACCGCTTTTGTATTTTTTATTTCGCCTAACAAATCTTTATCCGCTTCGTCAATTATTTCGTTGTGAAATTTTGGTACTTTGCCACCACACAATTTGTGCATCAATACAAATGCCCTATTTACAAAATTCCCGAAAACCGCTACCAGTTCACCATTCACCGCCTCTTGAAAACCCTTCCAAGTAAATTCGCTATCTTTCGTTTCAGGTGCTATGGCATTCAAATAATAACGCAATGCATCCACCATTTGGTCACCACCATTTTCTTTTTTTACAAAATCATTTATGTAATCATCCATTTCTATACTCCATCCACGGCTCGTGCTCATCTTATCGCCTTCCAAATTCATAAACTCATTGCTTGGTACATTATCGGGCAAAATATTGCCATGCAGTTTCAACATTATTGGAAAAATAATAGCATGAAAAACAATATTATCTTTTCCTATAAAATGTACAAGTTTTGTATCATCATTGTACCAATATGGCTTCCACTCTTTTCCATTATCTAGCGCCCATTGTTTAGTAGCACTTATGTATCCAATTGGGGCATCAAACCATACGTAGAGCACTTTTCCAGCCTCCCTAAATCCCTCCACAGGAGGGACTTTAGACTCTGATACTTTAAAGTTTTTTTCACTTTCAATATCGGAACTTGTTGATTCAATTGTAAGTGTATTTTTGTTTGCTAATGTTTTTAAACTCTTTTGAGTTAAGTGGTGAATAATTTTTTTAATGACATTATCTGCATCATAAAAAACTTCATCATTAGTAAATCTCATTACATCAAATCCTAACCTATTTAATTCTAAAGTTCTCGCTTCATCACTAATAATATGTTCAGGAACTTGATGTATCAAACCATCTATTTCAATTACTACTTGTTGAGATAAACAAACAAAATCTGCAATGTAACTACTAATAATATGTTGCCTTCTAAATTTGAAACCACCGATTTTTTTACCCCGTAAAATCTGCCACATAAAATTTTCTGCTTCTGTAGGTTTACTTCTATGTTCCGCTACAAATTGTTTTAGCAAACTATAAATCATTGGGTCTGCCAAATTATACTTAAATGAACTTTCATCAATCTCAGGCTCTAAAGTCCCCCCCGTGGGGGGATTTAGGGGGGCTGGTACTTTTATCCCCCAATCCAAATCCCTAGTAACCGCCCTTGGCTGTAATCCCATTTCTATCCATCCTTTGCATTGCCCTACCACATTGGCTTTCCAATCTTCTTTGTGATCCTCTAAAATCCATTTGCGCAAAAAATCTTCGTGCTTGTTTAGTGGTAAATACCAATGTGTAGTCGCTTTTTTTATGGGGACATTTCCACTCAATGTACTCCTTGGGTTTATCAATTGCTCCGGACTTAAATCTGTACCACATTTTTCGCATTGGTCACCATACGCACTATCGTTTGCACACACGGGGCAAGTACCAATAATATATCTATCCGCCAAAAAAGTATTGGCTTCTACATCAAAAAATTGTTCTGTTTCTTTTATTTCCAAATCACCATTATTGTTCAACATGGTAAAAAATTCCTGCGCTGTTTCGTGGTGTATTTGCTCACTTGTACGATGATAAATATCAAACGAAATACCCAAATCTGCCATATTGCTTTTCAACATAGCATGGTATTTATCTACAATAGCTTTAGGAGTTGTTTTTTCCTTCATGGCCTGTATCGTAATAGCAGCGCCATGTTCATCGCTTCCGCATACATATACTACATCACGCTTTTGCGCACGCAGGTAGCGCACATATATATCCGCAGGCAAGTATGCACCCGCAAGGTGTCCAATATGTTTTGGCCCATTTGCATAAGGCAGGGCAGAAGTTATTAAGTATCTTTTTGGTTCAGTCATTTTCTTTTTTTAATACAATTCATTTTTTTTGTTACACAAAATAAATTTTGTGTCCGAGCTAAGAAGCAGCAATATTGGGCTTCGGTGGCAATAGTTATTTGTTATTTTTTTCTTTTTGGGGAAAAGAAAAAAGAAACCACATTTCATCTTCATCTATCTATTTAGCTTTTATTATGCAATAGATTGAAGCGGATGATTATGCACTAGATTAAAAACTTCAAATTAAATTTTGTCAGGCTGAGCTTGTCGAAGCCGGTGCTATTTTAAAAGAAGTTTCAAAAAAACCAACCCGCCTTCGACATCCGCCCTTTGGCGGAGACATCTCAAAAACTTAAACCTTTAAATCGACATTGTTCTCAAAGCTTCTACCCAATCATGCATCTCTGCAAAAATATCGAAACTACACCCAATACCGAAATTTGCTTAAATTCATTTTTACATTTACAAATAATATTACATTTACGGTATGCAAAGAAAGAAATTTATATCATCAGCTGTATTGGCATTAACATCTTTAAAAGCAATGTCAGCAAGTATTTCAACGATAAATGAAGATGATGTTACAGCAAAAATTCCTACGTATTTAAAAAAAGGCGATACCATCGGCATCACTAGCGCAGCAGGTGCTATTACCCTTGCAGATTGTACCGATGCCATAAATATGATACAATCTTGGGGTTTTGTAATAAAAATTGGTACTACCATTGGTAAAAAAGCCTTCACATTTGGCGGTACTGATGAAGAACGCATTGCAGACTTACAACAAATGCTAGATGATGAAAAACTAAAAGCCATAATGATTGCCAGAGGTGGTTATGGCTTGGTACGCATTATTGACAAACTCAATTTTACAAAATTTTTAAAAAAACCAAAATGGATTATTGGCTTTAGCGATGTTACAGTTTTGCATAGTCACATCCATAAAAATTTTGGTATAGCTACCTTGCATTCAAAAATGTGCAACAGCTTTGTAGCACCAGCTATAGCAGAACCGATACAGTTAGAAACATTAGATAGCATAAGGAAATGCTTGCTCGGCGAAAAAATGATTTACAATTTTCCTATAAATACTAACAATAAACTCGGCAAGGCAAAAGGAATTTTAGTTGGTGGAAATTTAAAAACCTTGGAAAGTTTATCCGCATCTGCAAGTGATATCAACACAAAAAATAAAATACTTTTTGTAGAAGATACCAGCGAAAAGCTTTATAGCATAGATAGAATGTTTTGGAATTTAAAAAGAAGTGGCAAATTGGCAAACCTTGCTGCACTTGTCGTTGGAGGATTCAAAATAAAGATAGACGATGTAGGCGATGAGTTTGGAAAAACGATTGAAGAAATTGTTTTAGAAAAAATAAAGGAATATAATTACCCTGTTTGTTTCGATTTTCCAGTGGGGCATCAAAAAAATAATTTCGCTTTAAAGTGTGGTGTTATGCACAATTTAACAATTGAAAATAACATGGTAAGCTTCAAAGAATCCTAAGTATTTTGTATATTTGAAAAAACAAAATGTTATGGTAACTGAAACATTGGATAAAGATTATGTAACCATTAAAGTTCCTAAAAGTTTAGGGGCAGCTCGCATTAAGCGAATAAAAGATTATGCAAAAATTGTGGAGGAAGAGAAATTTGCTCCTGTAAAAAAAGTACCTCAAAGAATCATTAATGAATTATCTAGAGAAATAAATGCAAAAGCTTGGGAGAAATTAAAGGCAAAACGAGGATTGGTATAATTATGACGCTGATAATTGATTCCAATATTCTAATAAGTGCTGCATTAAATGCTAAAAGCGAGTTATTTAATTTAATTACCAGTTCTCATTTTAAAATTGATTTTGTAACACCAGAATTTTCGCTTTCAGAAATTAGGCTACACAAAAAAAGAATATGTCAGAACGCAAAAATTGATATTAAGCTTTTCGATACTAATTTAATAAAACTTCTCAGCTATATTATTTTACTGCCAGATGAAGAAGTTTCGGATAAAGAAATTGAAATATCGGAGTCTCTAACAAAAAATATTGATTTAAAAGATACAATATTTGTAACTTTTTCACTTGCACTTGATGCTTTGATTTGGACAGGTGATTTAAAACTTTACAAAGCACTTCGTAGAATGTCATTCAACAACATTATTACAACAAAAGAATTAAAGCAAATCATTAAAGGAATATGACAACAATACCACCGTACCTCAAAAAAGGAGATACCATTGCCATTACTTGTCCTGCAGGTTTTATGGCGGCCGAAAAAACTACTGTTTGTGTAGAAAAATTAAAGCAAGCAGGATACAAAGTAATCGTAAGTAAAATAACGGTAGGAGGAAAATCTAAGAATTATTTTAGTGCCACTGACAAAGAACGTGCAAGTGAATTTCAAAAATACTTGGATGATGAAAATGTAAAAGCCATATTGTGTGGTCGTGGCGGCTATGGCACAGGAAGAATAATAGATGCACTCAACTTTAAAAAATTTATACAACATCCAAAATGGATTATAGGTTTTAGTGATATCACTTTATTGCATTCCCATATTTTTACAAATTACAAAATTGCTACGCTACATGCGCCTATGGCGGCGGCATTTGCAAATGAGGCGCACAACCCAGCAAATGTAGAATCACTTTTGCAAGCACTAAAAGGGCAAAAAAATAAGTATTATATAAAGCCAAATAAGCTAAATAAAATTGAAGTTGCAAAAGGCACATTAATAGGAGGCAATATAGCCTTGCTTGCAAATGCACTAGGCACTGCATCTGATATAAACACAAAAAATTGCATTTTGTTTATAGAAGATATTGGGGAACAATTGTATGCAATAGATAGAATGCTATATCAATTAAAGCGTAGTGGAAAATTGAAAAACCTTGCTGCTCTTGTTGTAGGAGATTTTACAGACATGCAAGACACAGATAGGCCTTTTGGAAAAAAGATTTACGATATTATTAATGATATTGTAAAGGAGTATAATTATCCTGTTTGTTACAACTTTCCTGTAGGGCATGGCAACGAAAATGTGGCGCTAAAAGTAGGTTTAAAACACAAACTTAGCATAACCAAAAAAGAAACCACTTTAGAAGAACTATAATTTATTTTTTTACTAAATAAACTTTTTTGCAATACAAAAATGCAATAAGCACACCAAAAGTATCTGCAGCCCAATCTAGTAAATCAAACGATCTGGTTACTACCAAATATTTTTGTATAAATTCAGTTGTTATACCCCATACAATAAATGCTAAAGCAATTCTAATAAAGTAATAACGCTTTTCTGAAATCTCTATTTTTAATAATCCTATTGGTCTCATCCACAAAAAAGTTAGCACACAAAACAAGCCTGCATGTACCCATTTGTCAAAAAATATTTTATCAAAAAAATTATCCGCTTTAGGCAAACCGCTTCCGGGCAAACACAATAATACAAGTACAAAAAAAAACCAAGCTATGCCTGGAATATATTTTTTTATTGGTATCATAAAATAAATTTGTTTCTCGTATTTGAAAGTTCCATTACTCCTCATAATTCATGAAGAATTAAAAACCTTTATCCTACCAAAGCTTCATAATCTCCAACACTCATTAGGTTTTCAAAGTCAGCAGGGTTATCTACTTTTACTTTCACCATCCATCCTGCTCCATACGCATCGCTATTTACTAGCTCTGGGTTTGCTTCTAATGCTGGGTTTACTTCTATTACAGTTCCTGCCAATGGTAAAAATAAATCACTTACTGTTTTTACTGCCTCTACTGTACCAAATACTTCTTCAGCAGCAAGTTTTTTACCAACAGTATTGATATCAATGTAAACAATATCTCCCAACTCTCCTTGTGCAAAAGATGTAATGCCTATGGTTGCAATATCTCCTTCAATACTAATCCATTCGTGGTCTTTCGTGTATTTAAAATTTTGTGGGTTCATTTTTTAAAATTGTTAAAGTGTTTTATTGTTAAATTGTTTACTGTTCAAAGTTTATTTTACTTCCGCAATTTAATAAACCTTTGAATTAAAAAATTTAAAATTGTTTATTGAAAATTGAATATTGAACATTTGCTCTTTTGCTTTTTGCCAACTGCTTCTTGCCCTTTGCCAACTGCTACTTAATAATCTCCATCTTCATCCTTACATCTCCCACTGGCCTATCTGCCATTCCTTTTTGCACACTTGCAATTTTATCTATTACATTTAAGCCTTTTATTACTTCTCCAAAAACAGTGTATTGTGTATCTAAAAATGAAGTACCACCTAAGGTTTTATACGCTAACCTTTGCGTAGCTGTATAAACTCTACCTTGCTGAGCCATCATATCTAACTCAGCGTCGGTCATTTTTTTACCTTGTACTATATAAAACTGACAAGCACTGCTTGCCATTTCAGGATTACCATCTCTAGCAGCACATAAAGCTCCTTTTTTATGTATCAAATTTGGACTAAACTCAGCTGGTATTCTTTGCATATCTCCACCCCCACCCCCAAGCATTACACCAGGTTCTGCATTTTTACTTGTAGGGTCTCCGCCTTGTATCATAAAGCCACTTATTACTCTATGAAAAAGCAAACTATCGTAAAATTTTTCTTTTACCAATTTCACAAAGTTATCTCTGTGCAAAGGAGTAGAGTCATACAGTTTTACAATAATCACACCACTATCAGTTGTAATTTTTACTTTTATAGATTTATCTTTCTTTGATAAAGTAGCTATTTCTTTATCCCCTAATTGTTTTTTTACAGCATTGTTTTTCCCATATTTTACTACTGCTTTTTGGGTATTCGTTATTGCTACTTTGCTCGTTGTTGGTTTCTTTTTTATTTGGGCATTTGCATTTGTTAAAAACAACATACTTAATCCTACAAATAATACAGATACAATTTTCTTCATTTTTTGTTTAGTTTTTTATAAAAATCCTTGGTTTTGAAAATACAATAATACATGATCTTTTAAGAAATTTTCTTGATCATTTAAAAACAACTCTGGCAATGCTTTTAATTGAGTAAAATGAGGCCAGCCTTCATCATCTAGTCCATCATTACTATAAAAACCACTCGCCTGCAAAATAGTACAAATTGCTATATGCATCAAATCTTGCTTTTGCTCTTTACTAAAATCCTGCGGCCCTTGCCCAAGCTCCTGCACTCCTATTAGAAGCAGTACTCCATTCATATCTGGCTTTATTCCAAAATGCTCTTTTAGCTTTATTCTTAGCTTTAGCCAGCGTACTTGTAAGTCTTCTTCCACATGTTGCATACTGCAAATGTAACAAATAAGCTTTTCCCGTTTATATTTGCAGGATAATTACATAAAAAATGTTACAAATTAACTACATAAGGCAGCATCCTGCTGAGGTAAAAGAAAAGTTAGCTGTCAAAAATTTTGCACAAATTAATCTGGTAGATGAACTTATTGCTAAAGATGAAGAAATTCGTAAACTTAAAGCAAGTACAGAAACCTTACAAGCTTCTATAAACTATACATCCAAAGAAATTGGTGGCTTAATGGCAAAGGGTGAGACCGATGCTACTAATGCAAAACGAGCAGATGTAAATACTTGGAAAGAAGAATTAAATACGGGTAAAACCACACTACAAAACTTAGAAGAAGACTTTAAAAATAAAATATTACTGCTGCCAAACTTACCTCATACAAGTGTGCCTTTAGGGAAAGTAGCAGAAGATAATGTTACCGTTTTAGAAGGAGGTACAAAACCAGCTTTGGCAGAAGATGCAAAACCGCATTGGGATTTAATAAAAGAATACGACCTTGTAAATTTTGAAACTGGTGTAAAGCTTACAGGAAGTGGCTTTCCTGTATACAAAGGCAAAGGCGCAAAACTGCAAAGAGCACTCATACAATATTTTTTAGATTACAATACTGCCGCTGGTTATACTGAATATTTACCCCCATTAATGGTAAATGAAGAAACAGCTTATGGTACGGGTGCTTTGCCAGATAAAGAAGGGCAAATGTATCATATAACCGAAGATAAATTTTATTTAATTCCTACAGCTGAAGTACCTGTAACGAATATTTACAGAGATGAAATTGTAAAAGAAGAAGAACTGCCAGTAAAAATGACTGCCTACACGCCTTGCTTTAGAAGAGAAGCAGGTAGCTTTGGTAGCGATGTACGTGGTCTTAACAGAGTGCATCAATTTGATAAAGTAGAAATAATTCAATTGGTAAAGCCACAAGATAGTTATGCTACTTTGGAAGAAATGGCTAATCATATTGAACGCTTATTACAGTTTTTAGAATTACCTTATCGTATTTTAAAATTATGTGGAGGCGATATGAGTTTTACATCTGCACTTACTTATGATTTTGAAGTATATTCTGCTGCACAAAAAAAATGGTTAGAAGTAAGTAGCGTAAGTAATTTTGAAACTTTTCAAACCAATCGTATGAAAATACGGTATAAAGATGAAGAAGGAAAAACACAATTGCTCCATTCTCTAAATGGCTCTAGCCTTGCCCTACCAAGGATTATGGCTGCATTGCTTGAAAATAATCAACAAGTAGATGGAATACATTTACCAAAAGTGCTGCACCAGTATTTTGGTGCAAGTAAAATAGAATAACGTTTATCATTTAATTAAAAATGCAGCCCTTCAAAAGGCTGCATTTTTAATATTTGCACATCGGCATATTTTCCTATTTGCATATTTTGGCTCTACGCTACTTTAAGCATACTCAACTTACTTGTGTTAAACTTACGCATAGCATACTCTAAAGTTACTTCAAACGATTTTTCCTTAGTGCTAGGCATTTCGTACATAGCATCTACTAATATACTTTCGCAAATACTACGCAAGCCACGTGCACCAAGCTTATATTCTAACGCTTTATCTACCATAAAGTCTAACACCTCTGGCTCAAAAGTTAATACTATACCTTCTATCTCAAATAATTTTTTAAACTGCTTTATCAAAGAGTTTTTAGGCTCTGTTAAAATATTTTTCAAGGTTTCTGCATCCAAAGGATTTAGGTAAGTTACAATTGGCAAACGACCGAGCAACTCTGGTATCAATCCAAAAGATTTTAAATCTGGCGCACTCACATACTGCAATAAATTATCTTCTTGAAACTTTTGTAAATCTTTATTTACATTAAAACCTATAGAGTTGGTATTTACCCTGCGTGCTATAATTTTATCTAACCCACTAAATGCACCACCACAAATAAATAAAATATTTTGTGTGTTTACTTTTACCAGTTTTTGCTCTGGGTGTTTGCGTCCACCTTGTGGTGGTACCAGCACATCACTACCTTCTAGCAATTTTAATAAACCTTGTTGTACACCTTCACCGCTCACATCTCTTGTAATGCTAGGATTGTCGCTTTTTCTACCTACTTTATCTATTTCATCTATAAATACGATTCCTTTTTCTGCCGCAGCCACATCGTAGTTGCAAGCTTGTAGCAATCGGCTAAGCATACTCTCCACATCTTCGCCCACATAGCCAGCCTCTGTGAATACGGTAGCATCTACAATGGCAAATGGTACATTAAGCATACGAGCAATGGTTTTTGCCAATAATGTTTTACCCGTACCCGTTTCACCTACCATAATAATGTTGCTCTTTTCTATCTCTACATCATTCTCTGTTTTTTGATTAAGCCTTTTGTAATGATTGTACACCGCTACTGCTAGTATTTTCTTAGCATCATCTTGCCCTATCACATATTCATCTAAAAACTTTTTTATTTCTATTGGTTTTCTTATAGTAAGCTTATAATTAGAAGCTGGAGCAGGTTTTTCTTCTTCTGGCAACCCAAGCTCTTGCCCTATAATATCGGTAGCGTGCTCCACACAGCTTTCACATATATGCCCATCTTGCCCTGCTATCAATATTTTTACTTCTTCCCTGTTTCGTCCACAAAAAGAGCAATGAAGTATTTGTTGTTTAGCCATGATTGTACTTATTTAAAAAGTGATGAAAACACTTTTTTAATGATTTACAAAGATAAGAAGGGATATTGTCTTTTTAGGACAATAATTTGGGGGTAGATGATGCTTTGGGAGTCTAAAATTTAAAAAAAGAGACAAAATCAAACAGATATACTATAAAATAAAGATTTACCAGATTATCATACCACTATAAAAATTTATCTAACTTTGAAAAAAACTTCGCACTCGTTGGTTCTCAACCCACAAACCGTGAGAGCCGAGGCCTGGTCTGCGACCATAAGTGTTCGGAAGATTTTTAGTTTATTAACTCCTGTTAATAAAAATGTGTTTGCTATTACATAATTAATATAGTGCTTTGAGAATTAAAATTC
>JAYVID010000002.1:0-24260 GCA_043770525.1 Ferruginibacter sp. | reverse complement strand
CAAGCAATACTACTATTGCATTTATTACAAAAAGAAAAAGGCCTAAAGTAATTACAGTAGCAGGTAAGGTAAGAACAACTAAAATAGGTTTTACAATTGCATCTAATGCCGCAAGTGCTACTGCAAATAGGATAGCTGTAAAAATACTGTCTATATGTACTCCTGTAAGTATTTTAGAAAGTATAAAAGCTATTAAAGCTGAAACCGCAATTTTAATAATTAACTTCATAAACAATCACTGTTTAAATTTATATTCTATTATAAGTAGCAGATAATAACTCGAAACCTATAACCCACCAACTCGTAACCCCTAATACACTACCAACTCAAAAAACTTTTCTGGTTGTAAATATTTTTGTGCCAAAGCTTGAAGTTCTTCCGAACTGGTATTTTTAATAGCATCTACTGATTCGTAAAAATATTTTTCATCTAAGTTATTCAATACAATGTTTTTCCATTTTGCCATTATTTGAAAAGGGCCATCTAAATCACCCAGTATGCCACCAATCATATAATTACGTACCAACGATAACTCTTCTTCATCCACCAACTCTTCTCTCATTATTTTCATTTCTTTATACACTTCTTCAATGGTAGCGGCGCATACATCTTTACCAGCCTCAGTGCTTATAAGCCATGCACTATCCTGTAGGTGATTTTGCAGGTAACTATAAATGCCATAAGTATATCCTTTTTCTTCTCTAATATTACTCATCAATCTACTTCCAAAAAAACCACCGTACACAGTATTAAGTACAATAACTTTTTTAAAATCTTCATGATGTCGATTGGGAAAAGGTTGTGCAATTCTAATAGCCCCTTGCACTGCATTTGCATCATTTTCTATTAGATGCTTTTTCTCTACAGCAGGTATTGGTTTTATAACTCTATTTTGAAAACTTGGTTTAGTCAATTTTAACTTTCCAAAATTTTCGTTTAATAAATCTTGAATATTTGACGGTAGTTTACCCGCAACAAAAATTGCACAACTTCCATTTACATAATATTTATTGTAAAAAGTTTTAAGTTGTTCTATGTCTAACGCATCTAAATTTTCTGTATTCGTAAATGTTGCATAAGGATGCGCATCACCATATATCAATTGATCTATTTTTCTTGCAGCTACAAATTCACATTTTTGCAAGTTTACGATTAAGCGCTGTTTAGAGTTTTGTCTAAATGTATCCAACTCTTCTTGTAAAAAAATTGAGTTCGTAAGCATGTCATTTATCAACGGTAATAACTTATCTGTATGCTTGCTTAGTGTATGTAGCGTAATAGTAGAAGTTTCATTATAGCAAGCACGGGAGCAACTTCCTCCATAGTAATCAAATGTTTCATTTAGTTGAAATGCAGTACGAGTAGTAGTTCCATTTTTCAATAGAAAATTGGTAGCTCCTGCTACTCCTACTTTATCTTCAAAAAAATTGCCTGCATAAAAAACCATATCTACCTGCAAAACATCTTGTGCACCTGCATCTATTGTATATACGGGTACTCCATTATCTAAATGAAAAAGCTCGTAAGGTTTTAG
Source organism: Ferruginibacter sp. (assembly GCA_043770525.1). Classification (GTDB taxonomy): domain Bacteria; phylum Bacteroidota; class Bacteroidia; order Chitinophagales; family Chitinophagaceae; genus Ferruginibacter. The sequence goes on along the minus strand of JAYVID010000002.1, from coordinate 22,726 downwards.
TTTTAAGTTGTATTCTGTAGCGTCTACTATTGGTGGTGCTTGGGTTCTGTTGAGCATGTAAATTGTTCTACTGTTAAATTGTTTTATTGTTTGGCTTAATAACGAAAGAAAGTTTTTATTTTAAAATGAAATTATTTACCATTTAGAAATAATTGCATTTACTTCCTCCTATGTATAGATTTCTCCTCTTTTTGAAGCCTCTAATGCTGCTTCTATCTTTTTAAGTAAATAAGCCTCCTCTTCGGGTGCCATTTCTATTTCTTCTTCCTCTTCAAAATTTTCCATAATATCAATTTTAATTATTACTCAAATAATACATTGTACTACAATTATTATCATCAAAAATTATTCTTGTTTGTTCTAAAATATCTTGTGCTGTTACAGCCCTGTATTTTTCTAGTTCGCTGTTCATAAGGTCTGCATCGCCAAGCAATTCATACATAGCAATACTGCTAGCCCTGTTCATTACGCTCATATCTTCAAAAGCCATGGTGCTTTCTGTTTTGTTTATTACTTTTTCAAGTTCTGTGGTAGAAATACCTGTTTCTTGCATTTTTTTTATTTCTGCATTCACAGCCTCTTCTGCAATTTTTATGTCTACCCCTTTTACAAGCTTTCCTTCTATTACCATAAGGCCAGCATCTGTACTGCCCATGTGGTAGCAATCTAGGTTACTAAACAATTTTTGCTCTTTTACCAAGCTTTGATACAAACGAGAAGAACCACCACCGCTCAAAATATCCGAAATTAAATCGGCCGTATAATATCTATCATCTGTACGTGGGTAAATATGCCAGCATTTATACAATGCATCTAAAGGCACGTCTGCTTTTACTTCTAAAGTTTTAGGAGCTGTTTGTTTTGGTTCTATAGGTAAGTTTCTATCGTATTTTTCACCAGCGGGTATAGGCCCAAACCATTTATCTACCAAGGTTTTAATATTTTCTAACTCTACATTGCCCGCCACTACTAATATGGCATTGCTGGGGTTGTAATGCTTTTTAAAAAACGCTTTTACATCTTCAAGTGTAGCATCTTCCACATGCTTTAGCGATGCGCCTATGGTCATCCATTTATAGGGATGTGTAGTGTAAACAAGGTTACGCAACTTGTGCCACACATCTCCATAAGGTTTGTTTATATAATGTTCTTTAAATTCCTCGCACACTACTTTGCGTTGCACTTCTAAACTTTTTTTGCTAAAAGCAAGGCTTAGCATTCTATCACTCTCTAGCCAAAAAGCAGTTTCTATATTTTCAGCAGGTAGTTGGCAATAATAGTTGGTAAGGTCGTTTGTGGTAAAGGCATTGTTTTCTCCACCTGCAGTTTGTAGTGGCTCATCGTATACAGGAATATTTATACTGCCGCCAAACATTAAATGCTCAAACAAATGTGCAAAGCCCGTCTTCTCGGGGTTTTCATCTTTTGCACCTACATCATATAGTACATTTACAACCGCCATTGGTGTACTCTTATCTTCGTGTACCAATACCCTAAGCCCATTTGCAAGGGTAAATTTTTCAAACTTAATCATGCGCAAATGTACGAAGGCTTGTTTGTATTTACTTAGCGAATGCTTAATGGCCTTATTTCTATAATTTGTATTTTATCTTTTCGTTTAATAATTATTTTAATAGACTCTTTGGCTTTTTGCAACAATTTCTCATAGGCTCTTATATCTCCACTTAAATTGCTACCCACACCTATTACTTCATCTCCATTATTAAGGTTAGCTTTTGCTGCTGGTGAGTTTTCTATTATATCATCAATAATAATTTTTCCTTCGTAGCTGTACATCGATAAACCAGTATATGCATAATCAAAATCATCCGTAAAACTTTTATTGGGAATAATATGCATTTCTTTTGCTGCATAATTTAGTGTAATATTAAACCTACGCATTATATCGTTTCCCAATAAACCTACCACATGAGGATAGTTTATTACTTGCTCATCATCAGTATACAAATTTACAGGCACCTGTCTAAATGAATATGGCCCCACTTTTATTTTTCGAATAACTGTGAGCCGCATTTTTTTTTTGCCACCAAGCCCTTGTACTTGTGTAACCAAAGGTTTTCTTTTGCTCAATAATAAACCATTGTCTTTAATGAAAGTTTCTGTAAGTAAAACACTAAGCCCTGCACCGGTATCTAAATATACATTCTCTGTAGCTTTGCTTTTATCTTTTAATGCAATCTTATAATACATTAATTTAGTAAAAACGGGGTTAAGCATTGTGCCTCCTCTTTCATAGGCATATTTTCCTTTGGAGTAAACAAAAATTTTAGATGAATCAAAATTTATATTAAAAATATACCTGCTCAAAAAATTATAACCAATTATACCATCTATTTTATTTCCATAAACACTGCTAAGTATACTATAATCATTTACATAAAAATTCATACTATCTGTAACCAAATTACCGGTTGTAAATTTTTGGTTAAAAATATAAGATACTTTATGAGAACCTGCAATACCATTTATGATAGTATCTGTGGGTACAAGTTTTAGGTTCAATTCTACAGCTGTAGCAGAATCTATAGAAGCACCCCCGCTACCTGTATCCAAAATAAAACGCAAGGCTGTTTTATTGTATCCAATTTTTGCTTCAAAAACAATTACCCCACCAGTAAATTGTACAAAAGGAATACTGTCCAAGTACACAGCTGCAGGATTGTTTTTTTGGGCTAAACAGTTTTGCCCAAATAAGAACCAGAGTATATAATAAATCGTTTTTATAATGCAAACGTTTTTTAATTTTTTACAAGTTAATGAATGTATTTTTGCACTGCAATTTTTATTACGATTTTTATGAATACAAACGATTTATTAAAAAAAGCATTAGCTTTTGAATTTCTTTCTGTAGAAGAAGGTGTTTTTTTGTTTGAAAACGCTGCATTAACAGAATTAATGTTTACTGCAAATGAACTACGCAAAATACAAGTGCCCCATGGTAAAGTAACTTGGCAAATAGATAGAAATGTAAATACTACCAATGTATGTACAGCCAATTGTAAGTTTTGCAATTTTTACCGCATACCAGGCCACAAAGATGCCTACATTACAGATATAGAAACTTACAAGAAAAAAATAGAAGAAACCATTATGTATGGTGGCGACCAATTATTATTACAAGGTGGGCACCACCCTGAGTTGGGTTTATCTTTTTATGTAAATTTATTTAAAGAACTAAAAAACCTTTACCCCAATTTAAAGCTGCATACACTTGGCCCACCAGAAGTAGCCCATATTACCAAATTAGAAAAAAGTACCCACAGAGAAGTGTTGATGGCACTAAAAGAAGCAGGTATGGATAGCCTCCCTGGTGCTGGTGCAGAAATATTAACAGATAGAGTAAGAAGACTAATAAGTAAAGGGAAATGTGGTGCACAAGAGTGGCTTGATATTATGCATGAATGCCACAAACTAAATATTACCACCTCTGCTACTATGATGTTTGGCCATGTAGAAACTTTGGAAGAGCGTTTTGACCATTTAGTAAAAATTAGAGAAGTACAAAGCAGAAAACCTGAAGATGCAAAAGGATTTTTAGCATTTATTCCTTGGACTTTTCAAGATGCAGATACATTGCTTGCTCGCATACGAGGGGTGCACAACTTAACTACCCCTGAGGAGTATATTCGTATGATAGCAATGAGCAGGATTATGCTACCAAATGTAAAAAATATACAGGCTAGTTGGCTTACAGTAGGTAAAGAAGTAGCTCAACTTTGTTTAAATGCAGGTGCAAATGATTTTGGTAGTATTATGATTGAAGAAAATGTGGTAAGTGCTGCTGGAGCCCCACATCGTTTTACTTCTAATACCATTCAAGATTCTATACGCATGGCAGGCTTTGAACCACAACTTCGCAACCAGCAATATGAATGGAGGGCAATGCCAGAGATGAAAGAACAAGTAATAGATTATTAGAATCGTACTCATAAATACATTCGCTTTGTTATTAAATCATAAAAAACTAACTACCCTTTTACAAAAAGCATATTCTGCTGAAAAAGCTGCTGCCTTTGCCTACCAAGGCCATGCAGGTTCTGTAAAGGATTCAATAGAAAAAGCTGCCATAAAGCAAATTGAAATAGATGAATGGCATCATAGAGCTTGCGTTTTGCAAATAATGAATGAATACAATATTCCTGTTTCAAAATATTTTGAAGCAAGAATGTATCTAACAGGAAAAGTAATACATATTGGTTGCTACCTTATTGGTTGGTTTATGCCTTTTTATTTTGCTGGCTCTTTGGAGAGTGGCAATGTATGTGAGTATTTTAAAATGATACATTATTTTCATGAAATTGGTATTACAAAACACGACCAACTTTTATACGATATGGGTATAAAAGAAAAAGAGCACGAAATTTATTTTCTTAGTAAAATAAAAAATAATAAGCTGCTTCCCTTTTTCGAAAAAGTATTTTCGTGGGGTGATAAGAAAGCATTTAATGATGTGGATTTAGATAAAAAATATCCTGTGGAGATGAGTGATTTGTATTGTAAGAAATAACTAACCTATCTTTTCTTTTTTTCGCTGCTCTTTTAAAAAGTCTTGCCCAAATGTTAGTTTATTAGCCAAGGGTGAATTAGGTTCTATCATACGCCAAAAAGGGGTGATATTTTTTAGAGGGGCGCCTTTTTCCAATTGTTCATTGGCCGCTTCTGCTACTATTCTTAAAAAAATGCCGGTAGTTAATGGGCATGTAAAAACGGCATTGTTTTCTAGTGCCAAGTCATTGCGCATGGTTATGGTATCTACCGCTTTACCTTTTGCAATTTGCTTTATATAATCTTCTATTATTTGAGGAGTACTTATATACATTTCATCGCCCTTTGTATAGCCCCAAAAATCTTTTTGAATTTTTTTTAGTTGTGGTTCTTTTTTTACCTGTAGTTTTTCAGTCCAAGTTTTTTTGGTTGCCATAAAAAATTATTTTTTTGTTTTTATGATTCCATTTCTATACAAATTTAATGCTTGTGTAAGGATCCCGTTTATTGTTTTTATATGTAAATCTTTGCTAGCATTAAATTGTATTATTTTCATTCTTGCTCTTTTGCCTTGTACGAGTAATGGGTGATGCACCAAACTTCCTTCTACAATTCCAAGATATGGTTCATTTGCCTTTTTATCTATCCATAAATAGCAAAATATTTTACCTTTGTACATAAAAAATGGCATACCATATTTTAATGCGCTAGTAATATTTTTATCTTGCTGCAAAATAATTTTGCACAATGCTAACAAACAACTTTTGCAAGGTTCATTTTGGTTGGCATAAAAATTATCAAGGCTTTTTAAAATCATTGCTTCAAAGCTATAAAAATATCTACAATTGCATTTTGTAGATTATAGGTTTTTCAAAAATACCGAAAATCAATATGCATTTTCTAGTTGTAATTTAAAAGATAAGTCGCTAAATCGACCTAAAAAATGGTCGATTTAGCGACTTATGTATTTTGTGAAAAATTTTACTTGACAACTTGTTAAGAAAAATGTACATTTGATTATTAATATTTCGAGTATGAAAACATTAACCGTTGGCGAATTTAAAGCACAATTTAGTAGTGTGATAGAAATGATAAAAGCAGGCGAAGAAGTAGAAGTAACTTTTGGAAAACAAAAGGAGGTAATAGGTGTGTTTAAACCGAAGGAAAAGAAGAAGGCAGGCATTAGAAAGATTGGTACACTAGAAGGTACAAAAGGTTATTATATGGCTCCCGATTTTACAGAAACAACATTTGAAGATTTTCCCATGAAAGAATTGTATGAATAGATTTTTATTAGATACCCATATTTTAATATGGCTAATGTTTTCACCAAAGTTAATTTCTAAACATTTATTAGCGCTTATTTCTAAAGAAGAAAATGAATTATTTGTAAGTGCGATAAGCTTATGGGAAATGAGTATAAAATATAAATTAGGCAAATTAGACCTTGGGCATTATACACCTAAAGAAATAATGGATTTGTGTGGAGAATATAAAATACATGTTGTAGGATTAAATACAAAAGAAGCGGCTACATTATTTGAATTGGAAGCCACTTACCATAAAGACCCTTTTGACAGAATCCTTATTTGGCAAGCTATACAAAACAATTATACTTTTATAACAGATGATAAAAATATTAAATTGTACAAAAGCGAAGGCTTAAAAACGATTTGGTAAAAAAATACACCACATGAAACGAATAGGTATGCTCCTCGCATGTATCACATCATTATTTAGCAGCAAAGCACAAAGCGATAAACAATACCCTACTTATATGGGTAAAGACTTAGGCTTAACATTTGTAAAAGGCAATGCCAACTTTCGTATATGGGCACCCACAGCTACACAGGTAAAACTGAGGCTGTACAGTAAAGATATTAGTGGCGAAGCTATACAAACCATTGATATGAAAAAAGCCCTGCAAGGTACGTGGACAGCAGCTTTGGTAGGAACACACTTAGGAGATTATTATACATTTAGTGTAGAAAATAATGGAGCTTGGTTAGATGAAGTAACCGACCCATATACAAAAGCGGTGGGCACCAATGGCAAGCGTGCAATGATTGTTGATTTGCAAAAAACAAATCCCGCAGGTTGGGCTACAGATAAATCTCCTGTGCTAAAAAATAAAACCGATGCTATCGTATATGAGTTGCATGTACGTGATGCAAGCATAGCAGCTAACTCGGGTATTACCAACAAAGGAAAATTTATTGGGCTTACAGAAACAGGTACAAAAAATAATGATGGACTTTCTACAGGGCTTGACCATTTGGTGGACCTTGGCATAACGCATGTTCAATTGTTGCCTTTGTACGATTACAACTCTGTAGATGAAGCCGAGCCAAATAAACCACAATACAATTGGGGCTACGACCCACAAAATTACAATACACCCGATGGCTCTTATAGTACCAATGCTGCAGATGGTGCCGTGCGCATAAAAGAATTTAAGCAATTGGTAAAAACCTTTCATAGCAAGGGTTTGAGTGTAATAATGGATGTAGTGTACAACCATACAGGCACTACAAACGAATCTAATTTTAACCAACTAGTGCCAGGTTATTATTACAGAAAAACAGCAGCAGGAATGTTTAGCGATGCATCGGGCTGCGGAAATGAAACTGCTAGTGAAAAAGCGATGATGCGAAAATTTATGTTGGAGTCCGTTTTGTATTGGGTAAAAGAATATCACATAGATGGATTTCGTTTTGATTTAATGGGCATACACGATGTTGAAACTATGAATATCATTTCTAGAGAATTGCATAAAATAAAACCAAGCATTATTTTGTATGGCGAAGGGTGGACATCGGGTGGCTCTACATTAGGTGAAGATAAGCGTGCTGTAAAAAAGAATACCATGCTGCTAGATAAAGTTGGTGTGTTTAGCGATGATATTCGTGATGGTATAAAAGGGAGTGTGTTTGAGCATATAGATGGCGGTTTTGCAAGTGGCAAGGCAGGTATGGAAGAGAGCATAAAATTTGGTATTGTTGCAGCTACACAGCACCCACAAATTGATTACAAAAAAGTAAATTATAGCAAAGCGCCTTACGCAAAAGAGCCTCACCAAACCATTACGTATGTGGAGTGCCACGACAACCATGTGCTATGGGATAGATTACTAAACAGCAACCCAAACAATACAGAAGCTGAGCGTACAGAAATGCATAAGTTGGCATTGTCAATAGTGCTTACATCGCAAGGGGTAAGTTTTTTACATGCAGGTACAGAATTTTTGCGCACAAAAAAAGGTATAGAAAACTCATACAAATCGCCTGATGATATAAATGAAATGGATTGGGCTTTAAAAACCAAAAACAAAGCCGTGTTTGATTATGTGCAAGGGCTCGTGCGTATGCGTAAGGCGCACCCCGCTTTCCGTATGGCTACTACCGCTAGCATACAAACCAATCTTCGTTTTATAGATAAACAACCAACAGGCGTTATTGGTTATGAGTTAAACGGTGCAGCAGTAAACGATAGTTGGAAAACAATACAAGTATGGTTTAATGGTAATACAACTGCACAAAAAATAAAATTAGAAGGCAGTGGTTGGAAAACGGCGGTAATGAATAATAAGTTTGAAGAAACAGTAGTGAGTGGAGAAATTAATTTGGGGGCGAATAGTTGTGTGATTGTTTATAAGAAATAACACTGAGTATCATGCTTGTTTTTGTAAAAGTAGTAAACAATAATAATTTTTCATACCTTACACAAAACATACATCATGCTACAACCATGGCAAACCGCAACTGTTATCCGCATAGAGCAGCAAACCCATAACACACGTAGGTTTTTTATACAAATGCCAGAGGAAGGAGCATTTCATTTTGAACCAGGGCAATTTGTAACACTTGATTTACCTATACATGAAAAGCCAGCAAGAAGATTGCGTAGCTACTCAATTGCAAGCTGGCCTAATGGTACCAATGTTTTTGAACTTTGTATTGTTTTGTTGGAAGGTGGTGCTGGTACTACTTATTTATTTAACGAAATAAAAGAAGGTAGCCAACTAACAGTACGTGGCCCCGTAGGTGTTTTTACTTTGCATGAGCATGCTTTACAAAATGATTTATTTCTCATTTGCACAGGTACAGGTATTGCTCCATTTAGAAGCATGGTACAGCAAATAAAATTGCAAAATATTTCACACAAAAATATTTACCTCATTTTTGGTTGTCGTACCAAAGCAGATTTATTATACTTTGATGAATTAAAAAACCTGAGTGATACCATGGAAGGTTTTCATTACATACCCACACTAAGTAGAGAAAACTGGGAAGGTGCAGCTGGCTATGTACATACAGTATATGAAAATATTTTACAAGCAAACCCAAATGCCGAGGCAAATTTTATGCTATGTGGCTGGAAGGCAATGATAGATGACGCTAAAGTAAAAATACAATCACTAGGCTATGATAAAAAAGCAATTCACTCCGAGTTGTATGGATAATTAATTATTTTTTACCAATGTTTTTATCTCTAATTCTTTATAACTTTTTACAAAAGAAATAACATTTGTAAAGTTTTTAAACTCTTCTTTTGCATGATGCGCACCTTCTATTACAACGCATAGTGCATCTGCATTGGTTGCACTTTCCACACCTTTTGGTACATCTTCAAATACGATGCATTCATAAGGCTTTACATTTAATGCAGCAGCACATTTTTCATAAGTTTCACCATCGGGCTTGCTATTTTGTACATCATCTGCACTTACTATTGCATCAAAATAATGGCGTATTTTTAAGTTGTCCAATACAAAATCTATATTAAACATCATTGCCGCAGAACCTATTGCCATTTTTATATTTTGCTTTTTTGCATCTTCTAAAAACTTGGGCAATCCATCTATTAATTTTAAATGTGGTAAATATTTTTTTTGGTATGCATTTTCTTTTTTTTCTGTAATGGTTTTTATTTCTGCTTTTGAAAATTTACCAGGAAAAACCCTTTCAAACATTTCAAAACTGGTACCATAGCATTGGTGTTTGGTTTCTTCAAAACTTAGTGTTGCCCCAAGCTCATTTAAAATTAAATGCCATGCTTCAATATGAAATTGCATATCATTTATCATGGTACCATTAAGGTCAAATAAAAAAGCCTTTATCATTGTATTCTTTTAATTCATCGAAAAAGAAAAAAGCCCTTCATAATTGAAGGCCTTTTTTCATATTTTCTTATTTGCAAATTTTCACATTTATATTTTATCCATTCATACTTGTTAAAAACTCTGCATTGTCTTTTGTACCTTTCATATTTTTTAGCAATGTGTTCAATGCCTCCTCTGGGTTCATATCTGCCATGTGTTTGCGAAGTACCCACATGCGTTGGAAAGTGTCTTTGTCTAACAACAAGTCATCTCTACGAGTAGATGATGCAACAATATCAATAGCAGGATAAATACGACGGTTAGATAATTTACGCTCCAACTGTAATTCCATATTACCGGTTCCTTTAAATTCTTCAAAAATCACCTCGTCCATTTTACTACCTGTATCTACCAATGCTGTAGCAATAATAGTAAGCGAACCACCATTTTCTATTTTACGTGCAGCACCAAAAAATTGCTTTGGTTTTTGCATAGCGTTTGCTTCCACACCACCACTCAATACCTTACCACTACTAGGTGCTACAGTATTGTGTGCTCTTGCCAAACGGGTAATAGAATCCAATAAAATAACTACATCATGCCCACACTCTACTAAGCGCTTTGCTTTGTTTAGTGCAATGGTAGATACTTTTACATGCTTATCAGCTGGCTCATCAAATGTAGATGCAATAACTTCTGCACGTACACTACGCTCCATGTCTGTTACCTCCTCTGGGCGCTCATCTACCAACACTATTATTAAATAACATTCAGGGTGATTTTCTGCAATGGCGTTTGCCAATTCTTTCAACAACATTGTTTTACCCGTTTTTGGTTGGGCTACAATTAATCCACGCTGTCCTTTACCTATTGGTGTAAACAAATCCATTATTCTTGTACTGTAATTGCTAGATGATGTACAAAGATTTAATTTTTCAAAAGGAAATAACGGTGTTAAATAATCAAACGGAACCCTGTCTCTCACTTCTTCTGGCGATTTACCATTGATAGTATTTACTTTTAACAAAGCAAAATATTTTTCTCCTTCTTTTGGTGGTCTTACACTTCCAAAAACTGTATCACCCGTTTTTAAACCAAATAATTTTATTTGTGATGGTGATACATAAATATCATCGGGAGATGATAAATAATTGTAATCACTACTTCTTAAAAAACCATACCCATCTGGCATCATTTCCAATACACCTTCGCCTTGTATAATACCATCAAATTCTATATTAAAAACAGGTTGTTCTCTTGGTTTAAATTGTGGACGTGGGGTAAATTGTTTTTCAGCTGGTTCTTCCATTTCTACTTCTGGCTGTTGTACATCTTCTTCTTGAAGCATTTGTGCTATTGCAGCTGGTACTGTGGTTTGCTCGGCTGTTATAGGTTGCAACATATCCTCTTGGTCTCCCATTGGTTGCCCTTCTTCCTCTAGTTTTTCTTTTTTAAATGGTTTTTTTTCTGCCAACGGCTTTTTACCTTTTAAAACCGCTTCTTTTCTAGGAGTAGTTTTCGGTTCTTCAATAGCCTTAGTAGTTTCAGGTTCTACAGCTATTACTTCAGGCCCTTCAGAGCCTTTTATGATTCGTTTTCTTTTTGGCTTTTCTGCATCGGCAGGTTTGGCTGTGCTCATGTTGGCTTGTTTATCAAGTATAGCCTGTATAAGATCTTGCTTATCAGCTTTCTTGCTGGTTTTAATACTTAGTTGATCTGCAATATCGTGCAGCTCGGGAACGAGCAGGTCGTTCAATTGTGATATGTCGTACATAAAATTTTTTCAGAAATGCATTAAATATGCTGTATAATTCTGTTGTAAAATGGTAGTTGAAAATTTAGTTCTTTGATTTGGAAGACGTTTATGCGAAAGCATTGTGACGGGTAACTTGTTACCAATTCCATTGCAATGATACGAAAAATTATAATACTGGCGAAAAAAATATTTCTGTTTTATAATTTTAGGGGTAAATAGTTGATTATACTAGTAATAACTGACTCCTTCATTGTTTGGCTGTTACAAAAAATTGTTTTACCTACTTTATGATAAAGTGGAGATTAGTTATATCTGCCCATTACATTTAATATCATCGTTGATACAATAATTGCTGTAATAAAAATTATAGTAGCGTTTCTAAATTTAATTTTCTTTTGCTTTTGAAAAAAAAATATTTCCACAATCATTACCACTAAAAATATCAAAAAACATAATCCAAAAAACAAAAGTATTAAGTATGTGCCACCACCATAGGTATCTCCCTCAAGATTATTTATAAGCAAGTAGCATAATAGTAATAGTGTAATAAAAAGCCCCATTTTTATAGATACATGTTTTACCACATTTTCCACAAAGGGTTTTGTATTATTCAAAAATAAATTTGTTTCAAATGTTTTTTCTACTTCCTTATCTATGCTAATTAACTTTTAAACTTGTAAGTATTTATTTCATCAGCAGTTTATGAAATTTTTCTAACTCTTCTTTTTCAGCAATGATTAGTTTGCCATCTTTTTCAAATTTACTTTTAAATAGCAATACTCTTTTATGTAGAGGATATTTTTCAAGAATAGCACCTATCATTGTCCCTGCAGCTTCATCTTTTTCATCTTCTACTTTTGTAATGCTAATAGTAGATCTATGCGTAACATGCTTCTTTTTTATGATGGCTTCTAAAGTAGCTAATTTACCTGGATGAATACCTTCAATTCTCTGTGCCTTGCCTTGTAATCCTTCTAGCTGTTTTTTACTTAGCCCACCACGTTCAATATATTGCATTTGTATGCTTTTGCAAAAGCTATCATCTGGTTTTGCTTTTAATACAGCCTCTATTATATAGGCTACAATATCCATATCGGGGTTTGTACGCATCTGGCAAAGTTACAAAAAAGTTGAAGGTAGAAAGTTGAACAACTCAACTTTGAGTTTTTATTTTTGATTTGAAATACATGAAAATAATCCCCTCTGCTATAAACAAATTTAACACCCAACCTAACCAAGCAATAATTCTATACCTATCCATGGGTGGTATATCTGTAAACATGGCAAAAAGCACTTTCCATATACGAAGCGAAATAGCAGAAAGTGTGAGTACAAAACTGCGTATCATAAAAATACGATGTGCATTAAAATCTTTTTTGATGGCTTTGTAAACAGCTGTTGCTGTAAAGCCCATCCACAAAATAGCTAGCAATATAAAAGCAACGATAGACGATAAACCGCCATTTGCATAAAAGCCCATAAGCAAACTTGCAGGACCTGTAACCACTAAAATATTTATTACATATACATAGCCAAGTTTTTTATGTAGGCTTTTATACTTTTTATGAAACCATGGTGAAAACTGTGTAAAGCCAGCAAGCAAAACCAATATGCTTGTAAACACATGCGTATAGAAAGCAATGCGCCATTGAGCTATATGAAAATAATCTTGCTTTAGTTGTAAAAAAGCAGTATCGCTATGCATCGGTATGTATGCCCATATAATACGCAGCATCAGAAAAGAAAAGTAAGCCAATGCTACTAGTAAAAAAATAACGATAATATTTTTGCTTGTAATTTTCAAAGTTGTAATTTACAGAAAATAAAAAATATGAAACGTTTACTATCATTTTTTGCAATAAGTGCTTTTGTTTTGAATAGTTGTAACGATGTAAAAAAAATAGATAAGGAAACAAAAGAAAATAATACTACAGAAATTGTAAAACCTGATTCTACCGAAAACCCTGCACTAGCTGCTGCTTTAGAAATATTAGGTAGCTATGTAGGTTTGTTTGGCAATAATAAAATAACATTGCTTATTACCAAAGCCACTACTGATAGCATTAGAGGTAGGAGTATTGTGGGTGGAAACGATAGACCCTTTGCAGGTGCAATTTTAAAAGATGGAAATAAGTACATTGTAAATGCAAAAGAACCTGGAGACGATAAAGACGACGGTGTGTTTAATTTTACAATAGATAAAAATAAACTTGATGTACTGAGTGGATCATGGAAGCCAAATAAAGCTACTGAAACTGTAAAGGAAAAAGCTTTTAGCCTTGAGCGTAGGGTTTACAAATATGCAAAAGATGCTGGAGATTACCCACAAGCATCTCAGAGATTATTAACTGAGGCTGATGTTGAAAACTCTATGAAAGAAGATTTAGAATTTATGCGTAATGAAATTTTTGCAAGACATGGGTATTGTTTTCAAAAGAAAAATTTGCGCCAACAATTTGAAAAGCAAGACTGGTATGTGCCTAACACCATTGATATAAAAAATAGGCTTACAGCTATAGAGAAAAAAAATATTGCACTTATAAAAAAGTATGAAAAATATGCAGATGAATATGGGGATGATTTTGGGCGCTAGGTAAAATTAAATTTACAAAGCAAAGACCTCTTCCGATCATTTATTAAATTAAATTATTGTGAAAAAATATACATCTTATTTGTTTTTAGTGTTTTTATTTGTAATACTACCAATGCGCAAACAGCTCCCAAAAGAGAAATGCGTGGTGCTTGGATAGCTACTTATGCAAACATTGATTGGCCAACAAGTACCGCCACTACCGCCCAAGAGCAATCTACTTTTAAACAAAGGTTAGATGAGCACAAGTCTACTGGTATGAATGCTATTTTTGTGCAAGTACGTAGCCAATGCGATGCACTATATCCAAACCCTTACGACCCATGGAGTGCTGTATTATCTGGCACGCAGGGCACGGCTCCAAATCCATATTATGACCCACTAGCATTTATGATATCTGAAACAAAGCAGCGAGGCATGGAGTTTCATGCATGGTTTAATCCTTACAGGGCTTTGGCAAGTTTTACTACTGCAAGTTATAATGCCCTTGCAGCTACGCATGTTGCAAAGCTGCATCCTACTTGGATAATGACAGTAAACAACAACGCACCATCAACTACAAAACAATTACTATTAAACCCTGGTGCACCAGAAGTATGGGAGCATATCATTGCTTCTGTAATGCATGTGGTAAGAAATTATGATATAGATGGTATTCACTTTGATGATTATTTTTATACCAACCCTGCTACTACAACTTATAGTGATGACTCTGTGTATTTAATACACAAAAGAGGCATAGATGATAAAAACGATTGGAGAAGGAGCAATGTAGATACACTTATAAAAAGATTAAACGATAGTATTAAATCTGTAAAGCCATGGGTAAAGTTTGGTATTTCTCCTTCTGGTATTTGGATGAGCTATAATATTACAACTGAGCCTAATGGAAGTAATACTTCATCAGGAGCATTACAACATAAAAAAGATTTGTATGCCAACAGCCGCTTATGGTTGCAACAAGGATGGATAGATTACTTAGCACCGCAAGTATATTGGCATACAGGGCAAACAGGTTCTGATTATAATAATTTGGCTCCGTGGTGGAGTAACAATAGTTTTGGGAGACATATTTATATTGGACAAGCTGGGTATAAAGTTGGTGTAACGATAACACCAGTTAATAGTAATGGTGCTTTTACTACAGACCTAAGTCAAATACCAACCCAAGTTCGCTTAAACAGAAGCCTTGCAAACATACACGGGCAGGTTGTTTATAATACATCAAGTTTAAAAGCTAATTTATTAAAATTTACTGATAGCTTAAGACTACATTTTTATAATAGACCCGCCTTGCTACCCTCTATGCCCTGGAAAGACAATGTGGCACCTGGCCCTGCTACAAGTCTTGCAGGTGTAAAATTAGCCAACAATACCATTTCACTTACATGGGTAAATCCGCCAGCAGCGGTAGCTACAGAATTTGATATGGTAAAACGATTTGCCATATACAAAGGCGTTAATACTATGCCAGATATAAATAATGCTGCTGATCTTATTGCTATTACCAATACTGATGTATCGAGCTACATAGATATAGATGTATTGCCAAATACAACATATAACTACATTGTAACAGCCCTTGATAGGCTTCACAACGAATCTGTGACAAGTAATATTGCTACAGTAGTTGTTGGTGCGTTGCCGCTCACATTAATTTCATTTGAAGCAGAAAAAAATAATGCAAAAAATGTATTGCTCACTTGGCAAACCGCCAATGAAATAAACACCGATTTTTTGAGGTACAAAGGTCTTTTAAAAATAATAATTTTAATAAAATAGCATTTGTAAAAGCAAACGATGGTAGCAGTTCATTTAATTACAATGCTACAGACTATAATTTACTAGAAAATGGCTTGTATTTGTATAGGCTAAAAATGATAGACAAAGATGGCAGATTTACTTTTAGCGACAGCAAAAAAATTATAATAAAAAATCCTGCTCAAAACTTAGCTATTTATCCTAATCCAATAAAAGTGGGTAGTAAATTACAATTGGAATGGGCGGGTTTTTCTGGAAAGGTAAATTACAAATTAATAGATATGCAAGGGCAACTAATAATACAAAATGATTGCAATTTTTTAAATGGAAAGAGCAATATAACATTATTTAAAAATATTCCTTCAGGCAACTACATATTGCAAATGTTTTTAAATGGAAAAATGCAAAATACAATACTGATGGTTCAGCCATAAATTTTTCTGCTTTAATCACTATTGCCATTTGGGTTTACAATTAAATTTTTCATTTTGTAGTAAGGGGCATACTGCAAAGCTTTTTTTATTAATGAATTATAAAGTTGAATCTGATACAATCATAATATTAAAAAAATACTTTATATAAATCCTTTCTATTTTAATATTATTAAGTAAATTACAATTTACTTATTTTAAAAATCAGTTTTTATTTACAATCAAATGTATTGCCATGTTATCTTTTTATAAAAAAACATTTTTGCATGTTTTACTTTTTTTAACAAGCACATTATTTACACAAAATGCATTTTCGCAAAATACAGATAGAATTGGTATACCCACAACAGGCAATAAAGGGATTACTATATCTGCAAAAGAAATAGAAGACAAAACAATTGAAGCAGACAAAAAACCAAAGCAATTTAGATTATTAAAAGAGCACGAAGCAAAAAATAGACGACCTGTAAAAAACCCTGCGGCTTTAGACGTTTCGCAATGGCCTATTACAGATGCTAATAGAAACAACGACCCAGGTGTTTCAAATGCTGTACAAGCCTTTCATTCAAATTTTACTGGTATTGTTTTGAGCGAAACAGGTTCTTTTCCACCAGACTGCACTGGCGATGTGGGTACCACACAAGTTTGTGTAGGTAGTAATGGAAGGTTAAAATTTTTTGCAAGAAATACGGTTTGTGCCAATGTACAAACAACACCACAAACTACTAGCAATAGTGTTTTAGGTGCACCTGCTTACAATGTAGATTTAGATGTTTTTTTTAGCAGTGTAGCAGATCCTAGTGGCATATCGGATCCTCATGTAAGGTTTGATAGACTTACACAAAGATGGTTTATAGTAGCTATAGATGTAAAAGCTACCTCTAATCATTGTGTAATTGCAGTAAGTAGTTCCGCTACAGTTTCCAGCATAGCTAGTTTTACTTTTTTTTCATTTACGTTTGATGCTTTACCTCCAGTACCAGCATTAATAGCGGGTGGTTTTTTTGACTATCCAACGCTAGGCATTGATGCAAATGCACTATACATTGGTGGTAGTATATTTAACGCAGCTGGTACAAGTTTTCTTGGTACGTCTTTGTTTGTTGTTCGTAAAAGTTCTATTTTGGGTGCAGGACCAATTGTTACTACTGCTTTTCACCAAGCGGGCACAAGTGCTACTGGTATTTATGTAGCACAAGGTGCGCATAATACAGACCCTAGTGCTACACAAGGTTATTTTGTAGGGGTTGATGCAGGCGTATTTAGTAGGCTCAATATTCACCGTATAAGTACACCTGGCACTACCCCTACTTTATCTGCGGCACTATTTATCACTGTTCCTACTACATCTTCTCCATTAAACCAAGTTGCTACAGGTAGCGCTGTGCCTTTAGATGGGTTAGATGATAGGTTGTTTGCTGCCGAAATTGTTAAAAATAAAATAACAGGTGTAAGCACTTTATGGACATCACACAATATTGCCGTTACAAATGCTGGTGTAGGTGCTAATACAGGTACAGGACGAAGAAATGGTAGTCGCTTTTATGAAATAAATAATTTAGCTACCACACCTGCATTAAACCAATCAGGCACCCAGTTTGATGCAACCGCTACTTCCCGTGGGTTTTGGATTCCAAGTATTACAGCAAGCGGACAAGGACATGCAGCAATGGGTTTTAGCACTGCAAGTGCTACCAATTCTGTTGATGTTGGTATCTCTGGAAGATATAGTAGTGATGCTTTGGGTACATTACAGTCCTATCAATTGGCTACTACTAGTTCTACCAATTATACACCCGCTGCTGATGCAGGACCAAACCCTCGCCGCTGGGGAGATTATTCACAAACGGTGGTAGATCCATTAGATGATATGACGATGTGGACTTTTCAAGAATATTGTAACAATACTGGTACTTATGGTGTACGTGCAGTACAATTAAAAGCACCAGCACCAGTAACCCCCAATACCATTGGCACAATTGCATGTGGCACCAATAAAGTAGTAACCATAAACATTACAGGTACATCAACTAATAATTCAGGTTTTTTCGATCCAGGTGCAGATACAGGAGGCCCTGGTTACAATCGTTTATCTATAACCAGCACAGGTGGCGTAGCAGTGAGCAATGTTGTTTTTACAAGCCCAATAGCAATTAGTGCAACACTCAATTTTGCAACTGCCACTTTAGGTAGTACACAAACATTAACCATTACTAATCCAGATTGTCAGTCCGTAACAGCAGCATATACATTACCTGCTAGCTGCCCCATAATTTATACTTTTAATGGCAATGGCAATTGGAGCAATGCTACAAATTGGGTGGGTGGAATTATCCCTCCCAATAATTTAATTGCACCAAATGAAATCATTATCAATCCTATTCCTTCAGGTGAATGTTTATTGCAATTAGCCACCACACAAACCATAGCTACGGGTGCAAAACTTACCGTAATAGGAGCAAAAAAATTGAGGGTAGAGGGTAATTTAATTATTCAATAAAATAAAAGAATGAAAAAATTATCGAACACAAATAGTAAATGTGATTAAAAGAAAGCGAATGAGTTTTTTTAAAAATTTGTAAGTAATTGTATAAAAATAAAACTACAAATTGGGGGCTACTTACCTTCAACTTACAACCTTCAACTTTCTTCCCTACATTTGTTAAAACTAATTTTTTTAAATGCAGGATTTTTACGATTTTTTAGAAACAACTTCTTTAGCAGAATTGAGTAATGATGAAGGGTATGCAGATGGACAAATAGGTAAAATAATACAAACCTACGAAACTGAATATTTTGATGTAAACAATGCAGATGTTGTGTTGGTGGGCATTACCGAAAACAGGGGAAATGGTGTTGGCTTTAAAGAATCGGATGCTGCAAATATTATTCGCAAGCAATTTTACAAATTACATTATTGGCATACCGATATTAAAATGGCTGATATAGGCAACATAAAAAAAGGTGCAAGTATAAATGATAGTTATGCTGCTATAAAAGCTGTGCTAGAAGAATTATACATTCGTAAAAAAACGGTAATCATACTTGGAGGAAGCCACGACATAACACTTGCACAATATTTAGCTTACAAGAGTACCAACCAAATGGTAGAAGCAAGCTGTATAGATTCCCAAATAAATTTAAGCGCCGATAGCCGCATACCTGCAGAAAATTTTTTGATGGATATGTTTACTGGTGAGCCTAATTTATTAAAACATTACAATCACATTGGGTTTCAAAGTTATTTTGTACACCCAGGCATGTTACAAACAATAGACAAGCTAAGATTTGATTGTTATAGATTGGGCAATGTGCTTCAAAATGTAGAAGAAATGGAGCCCGTATTGCGCAATAGCGATATGCTTAGTTTTGACATAGCCGCAGTAAAACACAGCGATGCACCTACCAATAAAAATTGCCCCAATGGACTATCTGGTATAGAAGCATGTATGCTTACCCAATATGCAGGCATGAGCGAAAGGCTTAATAGTATTGGGTTTTATGGCTACAACCCATTGCAAGATGTAGAAGAAGTTACCGCCATACAAATAGCGCAAATGTGTTGGTATTTTATAGATGGAAAGCATAGAAAAAACCAAGAAGCAGCATTAACCGATAGAGATCATTTTAATGAATACCGCACTGCTTTTGCAGAAGTAGATACAACATTTTTACAAAGTAAACGCACCAATAGGTGGTGGATGCAAATGCCCGATGGTAATTTTATACCATGCAGTTACAACGACTATTTAACAGCAGGTAAAAATGATTTTCCTGAGCGATGGTTGAGGGTGCAAGAGAGGAATTAGTATTGAGTACTTAGAATTGAGTATTTAGACTGGGGCCTGTGAAAAAAAGTGTATTTAAGTTATTAGGGACTGGCTCCTCTCCTTTGGATAACTTGTCCCGATTTTTTCAGGAGGCGGGGGTGAGGTTTTTCTTTTTGGGCAAAGCCTTTGGCTTTTGCCCAAGCAATTTCAGCTATGGGCATCATCGTTGTGTCACTCACTTGTACGGCATACCTTTATTCATCTTTTATTATGCATTAGACAGAAAAATTTAGTGAAAAATACAATTACTTTATCTATTGCATAATCTCGTACGTTTCTTCCCCCTTCGGGGGAGATAGAGGGGGCTTTTTATTATGCATTAGATTACATTTTATAAAATACATTATGAAATACTTTTTTCTTTTTATCACAACCCTTTGCTTCCATACACTCACTGCACAAATAACCCAAAAACAAATAAACGTTTTTTTAAACGACACCGCTGTACTTAGCGGCCATGTAGGTATAAGCATATACGAGCCTGCCACAAAAAAATATTTATACAATTACAATGCAGATAAAAATTTTACACCCAGTAGTAATGTAAAATTATTTACCATGTATGCAGGTATGAAATATTTGGGGGATAGTTTGGTGAGTGCTAAAATTTCTGAAAGAAATGATAGTCTATTTTTTCAGCCCACAGGTGACCCTACTTTTATACATAAAGATTTTTTATTTCAGCCGCTTTATAATGTATTAAATAATTCAAAAAAAAGACTCGCTCATGTGATAACTTTTAAAGATCAATATTCAAAATATGGAAGTGGTTGGAATTGGGATGATTATCAAGAAGATTATATGGCAGAACGTTCTAGATTTTCAATTTATGGAAATGTATTTAGTTTTTTTAAAGATAAAAATATAATACAAGCAATTCCTGATATTATAAAGCCGCCTTATTTTAAAGATTCATTGATTAAATATTTTAGAAATACAAATTCATTTAAAATATCAAGATCTCAGGATTATAATGTATTCTTTATTGGAAGTAATAAAGAAGTTTTTAAGTCTCAACAAATTCCCTTTAAAACACATGCTGATATTTATACTTGGGGATTACAGATTGCTTTACTTGCTGACAAATTGGAAATTGATAAAGATTCTATCGCTGAATATTTTAATGATAATTTTATTTGGAAAAAATTACACTCCCAACCCACCGACTCACTCCTCCGCCCTATGATGCACAACAGCGATAACTTTTTTGCAGAGCAAACTCTGTTAATGGTAAGCAATGAAAAACTCGGCTACATGAGCGATGAAAAAATTATTGATACATTACTAAAAACAGATTTTAAAGATTTACCTACAAAACCCCGCTGGGTAGATGGTAGCGGGCTTAGTCGTTACAATTTATTTTCGCCAAAAGATTTTATTTTTTTATTAGATAAAATGAAAAACGAATTTGGTATGGATAGAATAAAAAATATTTTACCTACTGCAGGGCAAGGCACCCTTAAAGGATATTACGAAAATTTATCAGGTTTAATTTACGCAAAAACAGGCTCTATGAGTAACAATGTATCACTCAGTGGTTTTTTATATACAAAGAAAAATAAAATGCTTATCTTTTCAATTCAAATAAATGCATATAATGGCACTGGTAGGGCAGGTAGAAGAGCTATAGAAAAAATGCTACAACAAATAAGAGAGAACAATTAATTTGTAAAAGCAACGTTTTTTAACAAGCCGGAATCTCAACTATACAACCTACCAAAACCAAAACTTTTAATTATGAAAAAATTATACTCGTTATTAGTTGTATTGTTTGCTATAGTTACAATGCAAGCAAATGCACAGCTCTCTTGCAACGCAGCCTTTACTACACAATTTTTAAACGGCTCTACAGTAAAGTTTAATTCGTCTCCACTTGTTTCAGACTCTCCAAATGTGTATCACTTTTGGTCATACACTGAAGTAGGTGGAGGATATTTTTCTTATAGCTATGCAGTATCTCCTACAAATATTTTTCCAACAGGAGTATTCTCAATAGGCCACAGAGTTTATAGATTTAATCCAAACGGAGGCGTTTTATGTACAGACTCTACTAACCAAATAATTACAGTAGCTCAAGGTGCTTGTTTAATTTCATCTTATATTTATAGTTATCCATCACAAACAAATCCTTTACAACGAAATTATTACTGTAGTATTAATAATTCTTCACCAACCGATTCTATACGTTGGACATTTGGAGACGGCACAAGCTCTAATGCACTTTATCCAATCCATACATTTGCAAACTATGGTATTTACAATGTATGTTTAAGGGTTATAAAAAGAAATGCAAATGGTACATTATCAAATTGTATAAGTGAAACTTGTAAGTTAGATACGATTGCTCCAGCACCTTGTAACCTACAAGCAGATTTTACTTGGTATAGAGATAGTTTAATTACCGTACCAAACTCATATCATTTTACCAATTCAACTGTTCCACTTTCCAATACCGATTCTATACGTTGGACTTTTGGAGATGGCACAAGTTCTAACCAAGTAAACCCTGTTCATGCTTATACAACTACTGGTACATTTACTGTATGTTTAAGAGTAATAAAAAGAAATCCCAATGGCACACTTACCAATTGTATAAGCGAAAAGTGTCATCAAGTAAATGTTAATGTACCAACTCCACCTTGCACACTTGTGGCAAATTACACTTGGTATAGAGATAGTTTACCAACAGTAGCATTGTACACTTATCATTTTACCAATACTTCAAGTCCTTTAGCAGCTACAGATTCTATT
>JAYVID010000001.1:0-9643 GCA_043770525.1 Ferruginibacter sp. | reverse complement strand
TAACCCTCGATTGCCTGTATTAGCTCATAATAATAACAGCGGTGAAAACAATCAATCTGAATTTGCAAACGAAAGAGAAATTTTATACAAACTCTTTTTTGATATGAAAAAAGATGTGAACGAATTGAAAAAAATGTTTTTCGATATTTTACAAAATCCTTCGCAAGTGCCTTCGCCAGCTTCGTTTGCTAATGATAATAATTTTAGAGAGATACAAACTGTTAATACAAATACAAATTATAATAACAATAATGTACAACCTGTAATTTTACAGCATGACAATAACAATATACAAATGCATGAAGATGTTGAAGAATCTTTAAGCATTATGGATAAAGAGAAGGAACTTATTATAAAAGCGTTGAAAAAGCATAGAGGAAAAAGAAAAGACGCTTCTAAAAATCTAGGTATTAGCGAACGAACTTTATATAGAAAGTTGAAGGAATATGATATTGAAGATTTGTAAAGATTTCTGATTTTGGAGATTGCTGATTTATGATTTCTTTTAAATCAAGATGTTAAAAAAATAGAATAATTTTATTTAAAGTAAAACAATTTAACCATTCAAACATTTTGAAAAAGATTCAAAAACTAATACTACTTATAATATGTTTCTCGCTTTTCAACTTTGCTACTTGCAGGTATTCGTTTAAAGATGTAAGTATACCTACCGAAATAAAAAATTTTAGGGTACAACAGTTAACAAATAAAGCACAATACATAAACCCACAATTAGCTCCAAACCTTACTGAAAAACTAAAGCAAAAAATTATAAATACAACTAGGCTTAGATCTATAAATGAAGATGATGCACATTATGATATCACTGGTTACATATCTCAATACAATACCAGTACTGTAAATATTACAAATGGAGAGTCTGGTACAAATAGGCTTACAGTTACTTTTCATTTAGTTTTTAAGAACACACTTGATGATAAAAAGAATTTTGAAGCTGATGTGAGTAGAAATGAAGATTTTGCAGCTACAAAATCATTACAAGATGCAGAAAATGAAATAACAGAAAGGCTTGTAAAGAACTTAGCTGACGAAATTTTTAATAAGATTTTTTCTAATTGGTAATAATATTTAGTTTTGATTATGAATCAGCAAATACTCTTTAATACTATTTTTAATAAAAAGGAAAATGATACCGATTCATATTCGCTTTTAGAAAAAACAACAGCACAATTTCCTTATTTTGGTTTAGCACATTTTTATAAATTGAAAAATGCTGCAGCAAATGAAAATTCTTACCCTTCAATAGCAGCTAAAACAAGTCTGTTTTTTAATAACCCTTATTTTTTACATGCTCAACTTTTAGCAGATAAAAAAGACGTTTTATATAATGAAGAGAAGTTAGTTGAAGATAAAATTGAATTACAAGCCAAATTGCCTGAGGAAACGGAAACCATAACGATAGAGAAAAAAATTGTACAAGATGAAAAAGTTAATGAAATTGTTTCAAGTGGAATTGCTCTAACCCAAGTAATTGAGAATAATCAAGTTGCTAGCCAAGAAATAAATGTTGAAAAACCAATAAATAAAGATGAAATGCTTTTCGAGCCATTGCATGCAACAGATTATTTTGCAAGCCTGGGTATAAAATTAAGTGAAAACGCTTTAGGCAACGATAAACTTGGTTTGCAGTTAAAAAGCTTTACATCTTGGCTTAGAACTATGAAAAAAGTTCATCCAGATAAACTACCCATGGTAACCGAAATGGTTGAAAAAGCGGTTCAAAGCCAAGCAGCGAAGAGCAATGTTGAAGCTGAAATTGTAACAGAAGCTATGGCAGAGGCCTTTTTATTGCAAGAAAAGCAAATTAGAGCTATTGAGATATACGAAAAATTAAGTTTGTTAAATCCTGGAAAAAGTGCTTACTTTGCAGCCAAAATTGATCAATTAAAAAAATAACATGTTAATATTATTCGGAATTTTAATCATTATTGCCTCTGTAATCCTTGGATTTATTGTTTTAATACAAAACCCAAAGGGTGGCGGTATAGCTGGCTCATTAGGTGGATTTAGCAACCAATTAATAGGCGTAAAATCATCTACAGATGTAATGGAAAAAGGCACATGGATATTTGCTGCCTTAGTGGGTATTTTATGTATTGTTTCGCCTGCATTTACTCCAAAAGAAGGTACTGGTTCTAAAAATGATGATTTATTAAAAGGAACAACCACTACACCGCAAAAAAAAATAGCAACACCAACTAGTCCTACAACAGGAACATTGCCAAGTGCAACTCCAACAACTGATACAACAAAAGCAAAATAATAACTTTGTTTTTAGTAATATTGCCCTGCTTTTAAAAAGCAGGGCTTTTTATTTATTTTTAATATTAATTTTTCAAGTACCCCTCTTTATTATGAAAAAAATTATTGGTATAGTATTTATTGGTTTATTAGGCATAGGCGCTTATGTAGGTTGGAACGTTTTTGGTGGGCAGGTAAAAGCCCCAGCCGATAAGTATTTATTTATTAAAACTGGAGCAACTTACGATGAAGTTGTAAATGATCTACATCAAAAAGGAATTGCTAAATCAGGTTTCTTTTTTAATAAATTAATGGAGAGAGCAAAATACAAAAGCAACATTAAGCCTGGTAGATATGAAATAAAAAACAACACTAGCCTTTATAGTTTAATAAAAATGTTAAAAGCTGGTGACCAAGCACCCGTAAGATTGGTGATAAATAAAATAAGGCTTAAAGAAGATTTAGCTGGAAAAATTGGGAAGACTTTTGAGATTGATTCATTAGAAGCTATTAATTTTTTAAATAACAAAGATTCTATAGCTGCATATAAATTGGATGATGATAAATTATTGACGGCTGTAATACCTAATACTTATGAGCTTAATTGGAATAGTAGTATAAAAAAAATATTTAGTAAACTAAAAAACGAAGAAGAAAAATTTTGGAATGGCGAAAGAACTGAAAAAGCAAAAGCAAAAAATTTAACCCCTCTACAAGTATATATAATAGCAAGCATTGTAGAAGAGGAAACAAACAAAGAAACAGATAGGCCACTCGTAGCAAGTGTATACAGCAATAGATTACAAAGAGGAGAAAAATTACAAGCAGACCCAACTGTAAAATTTGCTATGAAAGATTTTGCTTTGAACAGAATTTTATTTGAACACCTAAAATTCCCATCTCCTTACAACACTTATTACACAGTAGGGTTGCCTCCAGGTCCTATTTGTACACCATCATCAAAAACAATAGATGCAGTATTAAATGCACCTAAAACAAACTATATGTTTTTTGTAGCTAAACCTGATTTTGGTGGTTATTCAAATTTTGCAGAAACGTATGCCCAGCATCAAGTTTTTGCTAAAGAATATCAAACTGCCTTGGTAGAATATTTAAAAAAGAAAAAATTAAAAGAACAACAAAGTCAAATTCCATAAGTAGAAAATACTCAAAACCCATATATTGAATTGACAAAATTTCAACGTATTATATTATCCTACACTCCTTTGCCTTTTTTGCTAAGAAAGAGTAAAAAGTGGTTTTTGCCCGGGTTTGAAGGTTTGGCTTTGTATGATGTAATTCAGTTTTTTAGAAGGCAATTAAAAACCCATGGATTATCAGAAAGAGCAGCTGCAATATCTTATAATTTTATAATGGCCATACCGCCTTCTATTTTATTTTTGTTTACACTAATTCCCAATTTACCTTTTGTATCTAAAAAAATAATTAAACTACAATTACATAGTTTAATTGTAGATGTAGTTCCAAATAAATTATACAATAAACAGGTAATATCTTTTTTTGATTCTTTTATAGACAGCTCTAAACTTGGTTTATTGTCTTTTGGATTGTTGTTAACTTTTTATTTTGCTTCCAACGGTATGATGGGAATTATGCGATCTTTCAATAAAAAATATGTAGGCTTTGAAAGAAGAAAAGGAATTGTAGTAAGATGGGTAGCATTGAGATTAACTATTTTAATATTTAGTTTAATACTTGCTTATTTGTTTTTATTGGTTATGGAAGGTTCACTTTTAAAAATGTCTGTAAAGAATCATCTTTTGAGAGATTTTATAGGATATACCAGATGGGCTTTTATTGTAGTATTGGTATATCTAATTATTGGTTGCATTTTTAAATATGCACCAGCTATTAGAAAAAAATGGAATTTTAGTTCGCCAGGTACTATTTTAGCTACGGTTTTAAGTTTAGTTGCAAGTGTTGTTTTTGCTATTTTTGTAAATAATTTTGGCAAATACAATGCATTATATGGTTCTATTGGTACAATAATGATGATTATGGCGCTTATTTATATTAACTCCTTAGCTTTGCTTATTGGGTTTGAATTAAATGTAAGTATACATTCATTAAAAGTAATGGCTGCACAAAGAATAGACCAAGAAGAAGAAGAAGAAGAATTAAATAATAAATCTTAATTAAAAAATACAATATGAAAAGATATTTTCTAATACTGCTAAGTTTTTATTTTTTGGGATGTACAGCTCAAAGCAAAAACAATCTTACTGCAGACGAATTTGAAAAAGGAATTGCAAATGATTCTATACAATTATTAGATGTAAGGACGGTAGGAGAATTTAATAGTGGGCATTTAAAAAACGCACTTTGGGCAGACTGGAACAATAGTACAGAATTTGAAAGACGCACTGGCTTTATGGATAAAAAAAAGCCGGTGTATGTATATTGCCTAAGTGGAGGTAGAAGCTCATCTGCTGCAAGCGCTTTACGCAAAAAAGGTTATACTGTACTAGAGTTAAAGGGTGGTATAAATGCTTGGAAAGCAAGTAGCAAAGAAGTAGAAGGAAAGCAAAATGAAAAACAAATGACTTTGGAAGAGTATAACTTGGGAATTATTAAAACCGAAACAGTATTGGTAGATTTTGGTGCTACATGGTGCCCACCATGCAAAACAATGGAACCTATTGTAGCCGCAGTTTTAAAAAAGGCTGGCGAAAATACAACCTTGCTAAAAGTAGATGGCGGCAAAGATGAAGCTTTGTTGAAGCAATATACTGTAACTGCCTTACCAGTTTTTATAATCTATAAAAATGGCAAAGAAGTATGGAGAAAAGACGGTGTAGCAACAGAACAAGAATTGGAAGCCGCTTTGAAATAATTTAACATTTTAACTTATAAATACAAACTGCTTGTTAAAAATATTACAAGCAGTTTTTTAATGCAAAAAATGATAGTACTTTGTAACTTAAAAGAACAAAAAAATGAAATTTTTTAAATTATCAACTACAACAATCCTTATTTTTTTAAGCTGTAATTTATTTGCACAAAAAACAAAACCAACTACAAAGTTTAAGCAACCCAAGCTTGTTATAACATTGGGTGGTTATAAAGACAGCTCGTTCATTTCACCACAAGTGGCTGCCGATATTATTGGCCTTCCTCTAAAAATAATAGATAAAAAAAATGATGAGAAAATAATTTCGTCTTATAATATTGTGTATAGAAAAAATGTGGTAACTGAAGATGAAGCTACAGGAAAAGTGAGCCCAACCACAACTGTAAAACAAGCATTATTGAGGGCTACTCCCCCACCAAAATTATGGGTAGAAGCAATACAAGAAAATCCAAAATCGGGTGAACTTATTATTTTTTATGAAATAATTGTAAAAGATAAAGAAGGGCATTATATGTTTTGTCCAGATTTAAAGTTATATGTAAAGTGATGGAAGTTATAAAAGCTGGCATTAAAGATATTGCCACTATTCAACAATTAGCTAAAACAATATGGCCTATTGCTTACAAAAAAATTATAAGCAATAATCAATTGGAATATATGCTTGAACTTATTTATAGTACAGCAGCTTTACAAGCACAATTTGAAAAAGGGCATCAGTTTATTTTAGCTGTAGAAAATGAAGTGCCCATTGGCTTTGCATCTTTTTCTCAAAAAAATAATGAAGAACCTCAAACATATAGACTACACAAAATTTATGTTTTACCAGAATACCCCACAAAAGGAATTGGCAGTTTATTACTTTCCCATATACTTTCTACGTGCATAGAAGCTGGTGCTAGCAAGCTAGAACTAAATGTAAACAAATACAACACCGCCATACAATTCTATCTTAAAAAAGGGTTTACTACTTTAAAAGAAGAAGTAATAGATATTGGTGAGGGGTATGTGATGGATGATTATGTGATGATATTGCCGCTTTAAATTCCCAACTATTTATATAAACTTACCGCTTACATAATTCTCAGTACCAGCTGTACAATCTACCATAAATGGCTTTTCGCACTTAGTAATTTTATATAAATTATTAAATATGAAAAAAGTATATTTTATTGTTAGTTTACTATTTATTTATTTAAATATTAAAGCACAAAATGTTGGTATCGGTACCAGTGCCCCTACTGCTAAATTAGAAGTAACATCAAATACAAATAATCAAATTGTAATTCATGGCTCTAATACCGGGCAAGGTGGCTATGGAGTTTATGGAGTTACTAACAACGGTGGTATTGGTGTACTTGGAGAATCTTATTTAGGCAATGCTAGTCTCAATTCTATAGGAGGTTGGTTTATTACTGATGGCCCTGCTAACTACGCCTTAAAAGCAGAAACTTTGGGTACAGGTACAGCTGCATATTTTAGCTCCCCTTCAGGTAATGCTGTAATAGTTGACCAAGGTAACGTAGGCATTGCAGAACTTGTACCTACAGAAAAATTACATATAAATAATGGAAATATAAAAATTGGGAAAACAGCCTGGTCAAGTGCTACAGATGATAAGTTTTTAAAATTTGGGGATGGTAACTTTGTTACAATTGGGGAAGTAGGTGGAGATGATAAAATGGAAATTAAAGCTAAAGAAATAACAATAAAAACTAGCCCTTCAACTCCTTTTTTTCCTGCGGGTAATATTTTAATACCTAATGGAAAAGTTGGTATTGGAAATAATAGCCCAAATGCATCTTTAGCAGTAAACAGAGGTACAGGGGTAGATGGAACGGCAGCATTTTTTGGTACAACCCACGTTTCACATTTTAATTATGCTACTAATGAAGATACCTATATACGAGGAGGGAAAGATAACTCAAAAGTATATTTAGCAGATAATCCTGGTGGTGCTGTTGGTATTGGCACTTCAACTACAGCGGGCTTCAAACTTGCTGTAAATGGAAACATAAGGAGCAAGGAAGTAGTAGTAGAAACCGGCTGGGCAGATTTTGTATTTGCTAAAGATTATAAACTACCATTATTAACCGAAGTAGAAAAATACATAATTGAAAACAAGCATTTACCCGAAATGCCTAGTGCAAAGGAAATACAAGAAAATGGTTTAAAAGTAGGTGAAGTACAAACGAAGATGATGCAGAAGATAGAGGAATTGACTCTTTATGTAATAGAGTTGGAGAAAAAAATCGAGGAAATAAAACTAGCTAACCATACAAAAAAATAGAAAAATGAACCATTCTAAAATAATTTATTTCTGTATAATTTTTATTTTACTTTTTGCAATTAACACTAATTTATTTTCGCAAGTATTGCTAAAAGGTACAGTTCACACTGTCTTACCCTGTGCTACAGTAACCATGAAAAATTTACCCGAGCCTTCAAAAAATAATATTCAAAAACCAAGAGAGTACATTCCTAATCAATTTAAAGAAACACCCGAACCCAGAAAAATTAAAATACAACAAACAAAGCCAAATTTTGAACCTACCTACTTGAATACAATTAAAAAAAGTAAGGATTCGTCATCAAATAGAAGTACTGCTATTTATGAATTTCCATGTGTAGGTTTTCAAGGAATAATTCAAAACAATGGTGCTGCCAGCTCTTTCAATAATATAATACCGGCTGATGTTGGTGGTGCGGCAGGGTTTGATCATATTTTTCTTACTTTGAATAACCGGTTTAGAATTCAAACTAAAACAGGAATTGTTTTAAGGGAAGAAGACCAACAAAATCCAACTGGTTTTTGGGCGAGTGCAGGTCTAAATATAACCCGCCTGTTTGACCCAAAAATTATATACGACCCTTACCAAAATAGGTGGGTTTATGTAATAGATTTTGGTGGTAGAGATGCTACAAATTCTGCACTTTATATAGCTGTTTCCACTACCGCCGATCCAATGGGTGGATGGGTAATTTATAATATTGATGTAGATTCAGAAAATGATAATTGGGCAGACTATCCAAGCATTGGTTTTAATAAAAACTGGATTACCGTTAATATGAATATGATACAAAATGCAGGCACTTCTGCAACTTCTGTGAGCAGAACATTTATTTTTAACAAAACGCAATTATATGCTCAAGCTTCGGTAAGTTATACATTTTACGACGCTGCTGTAAGTCCATTTAGGTATTGGACAATATGCCCTGCAAAAGTATATGACCCTAATTATAATGATATGTGGTGTGCCACAAATGATGATGTAAATGATAATGATATTCGTTTCTTTAAAATTACTGGTGGGCCTTCAAATCCAATCATGTCAGAAGAAGGCTTTATAAGCATTGGATCTGACTGGGCACAAGGTGGAGGAGATTTAGGTCCGCAATCGGGTACTACTACTAAAATAGATTTAGGTTTTGATTGGGTTCAATCCGCAGTTTGGCGAAATGGAAAATTATTTTTTGCACAAAATCTTTTTACACCAGATGTTACTAACCCTACCGATGCTACCCTACAAATAGTATCATGCAATCCAATAAATTTAACAATACATGAAGCTATAAGATTTACAACCGATGCTAATAATATGTATGCTAATCCAAATTTTGTAGTTAATAATAATGAAGATTGGATAATTAGTTGTGCAAAATTTACTTCATCTACCTTTCCCTCTGCGGCATTAATTATTCGAAGAAATGGATCTCCTAATTTTTCAGAGACATCTTATAAAAGTGGCGAAGATGTTTATGTTTCAGCTCCCGTTAGGAATAGATGGGGAGATTACAGCACTGCTGCATTGGACCCAAGTGATGATAACAGCGTATGGGTTGCCGGTGATTATGCAATGCCAAGGGCGAGTGGAGCTGCACAATGGGGCACTTGGTGGGCAAAAATTTGTAGTGGTTTATGTAACAGTGATACCTTTTTAAATACATTACAACTTACAGGTACCATGCGTAAATGGGAAGCGGCAAATACAGTTTATGCTAGCAGCACATTACAAGCAGGTACAGATATAAAGTTAGACGGAGGTACAAGGGTTGTGCTACAACCTGGGTTCAAAGCTACCAGTGGTTCTAGGGTTCGAACATATTTGGAGGGCTGTGGAGGGGCACAATAAAAAACATGTTAAAAAATACTTGGCATTTCACCTTTTACTTGCTACAATCTCAAAAATTTTACATCGTCAATCATGCAGAAAAGCAAATAAATAAGTCACCTATAGTGAGCGCTATGTGGAATTGATAAATTTATAGCTGTAGATATAATGACAGTATTCTAATAATATATTTTTCAAGAGCAAAAGATTGATAAATCCAAATTATATTTTACTTTATTTAGTTAGTAAAGTTAGAATGTGGACTAATACTGAATGCAGTATGGGTAAAGAAAGTTGTTTATAGGAGGCTGTCTTTGAGGTAAAAAAATTAAGGATAAAAATAAACTTATAGGCTTTTTTTAGCATTTATATTTTAACACTCACCAAAAAAAAAAAAAAA